>NZ_CEVIVD010000003.1:17954-103555 GCF_982290655.1 Protofrankia sp. CiP1_Cm_nod3 | reverse complement strand
CACATACGCGTCACACCAGCCACAGCGTCCATCCTCGATATCCATCGGAGGCCGGATCGGCATGTGACCGAGAACACCACCCGGGCAACGGTCACGTCACCTGGGAAACGGCCCGGTCAGAGCGGGAGGGTCGAGGAGGCGGGGATGTCCAGCGGGGACGGGGGCATGCCGGCCTCGACCTGGAGGGAGCCGAGCGCGGCGACCATCGCGCCGTTGTCGGTGCACAGCCCGGGCCGGGGCACCCGCAGCGTGATGCCGGCGGCCTCGCAGCGGGCCGCCGCCAGCGCCCGCAGCCGGCTGTTCGCTGCCACCCCGCCGCCGATCACCAGCGTGTCCACGCCGTGGGCCCGGCAGGCCGCGACCGACTTCGCCGTCAGCACGTCCACCACCGCCTCCTGGAAGGACGCGGCGACGTCGGCGACCGGCACCGGCTCGCCGGCCCGCCCCCGCGCCTCCACCCACCGGGCCACCGCCGTCTTCAGCCCGCTGAAGGAGAAGTCGAAGGTGCCGTCGGACGCCTTGGCGCGCGGGAACGGGATCGTCGGGCTGCCGTCGCGGGCCGCCCGGTCAATGGGCGGGCCGCCCGGGAACGGCATGCCCAGCAGCCGGGCGACCTTGTCGTACGCCTCACCGGCGGCGTCGTCGACGGTCGCCCCGAGCGAGCTCACCTCGCCGCGGGCGAGATCCGGGATGAGCAGCAGCGACGAGTGCCCGCCGGAGACCAGCAACGCGATCGACGGCCCGGGCAGCGGCCCGTGCTCAAGGGTGTCGACCGCCACGTGCGCGGCCAGATGATGGACGCCGTAGAGCGGGACGCCGAGCGCGAGCGCGTACGCCTTGGCCGCGGCCACCCCGACCAGCAGCGCGCCGGCGAGGCCGGGGCCGGCGGTGACCGCGACCGCGTCCACGTCGCGGTGGCGCAGCCCCGCCTGGGACAGCGCCCGGTCCACCGTGGGCGCCATCGCCTCGAGGTGCGCGCGGGCGGCGATCTCGGGGATGACCCCGCCGTAGCGGGCGTGCTCGTCGGCGGAGGAGGCGAGTGTGTCCGCGAGCAGCACCCCGCCGCGGACCAGGCCCACCCCGGTCTCGTCGCAGGAGGTCTCGATCCCCAGCACCAGCGGCGCGTCCCCCGCGCGGCGCCCGCTCATCTCGACACCGCCGTGGTCCCCGTTCCCTCTCCCGTTGTCGGCGCCCTTCCCGTTGTCGGCGCCCTTCCCGTTGCCGGCGCCCTTCCCGTTGCCGGCGCCCTTCCCGTTGCCGGCGCCCTTCCCGTTGCCGGCGCCCTTCCCGTTGCCGGCGCCCTTCCCGTTGCCGGCGCCCTTCCCGTTGCCGGCGCCCTTCCCGTTGCCGGCACCGGCGCCGCTGTCGCCTCCGGCGCCGCCCTCACCTCGACACCGCCCGCTCGGCCGCGTCCAGCATCCTGCCGTAGTCACCGGTGTGTATCCGGTCGGCCGACATCACATAGGCGTCGGCTCCGGACGGCTGATAGTAGCCCCGGCGCACTCCGAGCTCGACGAACCCCAGCCGCCGGTACAGGGACTGGGCCACGGCATTGTCGGTGCGTACCTCCAGCTCGCAGCGGCGGGCGCCCCGGGCGCGGGCGTGGCGCAGCAGCGCGACCAGCAGCCGGGTGGCGACACCACCGCCACGGGCGTCCGCGGCGACCCCGAGAGTCTGTATGTAGGACTCGTCGTCATGGATGGCGAGCCCTCCGTAACCGATGACCCGGTCGTCGCGGACGGCGGCCAGATAGTGCCGCGCCGCGCCCTGGGCCAGCTCGGACCAGAACAGCTCGGGCGTCCACGCGTCCTCGGCGAAGATCTCCCGCTCCAGAGCGACGACGTCGCCAAGGTGCCACCAGCGCAGCGGCTCGAACTCGACATGGCCGGCCTGGCCGCGCCGGACGGCGTCCGCGGCGGAAGCGGCCCGCGCGGGAGGCAGCGTCTCCCCAGGAGGCACTGTGCCCGCGGAGGGCACTGCGTCCGCGGAAGGCACTGTCCCCGCTCCCCCGGCGGGAGCGGCGCCGTCCCCGGGAACGCTGTCTCCGTCCCCCGGGACGGAGACATCCCCGGGAACGCCAACTCCGTCATGGGGGCCGGCAACTCCGTCATGGGGGCCGGCAACGTCCTGCGGGCTTCTCGCGTCCGGACGGAGACCATCGGTGGCGGGAACATCGTTCCCGGTCTGCTGGACGTTGTCCGCGCCGTCCGGCGGTACGGGGGAGTTCACGATCGTTCTCCGGGTGGGGCCCAGGCGAGGGCAGGCCGATGATCGGACAGCCAGCGCGTCAGGACCGCCGCATCCGCCCGATGATCATTCATGCTGTCCGGGCAGCGCGCACGGCCGCTCCTCACCCGGGCGCTCGGATGGCCCGCCCGGGCGCTCATACGGCGACCGTTTTCGGTGGGTGCGGCTCGGCCGCGTCCGGCCGGCGCAGGTACAGCGGGACCAGCGGTGCCGGTGGCCGGCGGGCGAGGACATCGGCGGCGGCCAGCCGGGCGAGAACGACCGGTGAGGGATAGCCGGGATCGGCCGTCCGTGGCGGCCCGCAGCCCTGGGGCGGATCCGCGGCGACGCGGACGCCCACCGATGACGTCTCGCCGGACAGGACGCGGCCGGCTGCCGTCCGCGCACCCAGGTCCGTACCGGCCCGCGTGCCCGCTGCCGGGGCCGTTGCGGGAGCCGGCGGCGGCTGAGGGCCGGCGAGACCGGTGAACACATCCGGGTACAGCACGGCTCCCGGGCCGACCAGCCGGCTGACGGACATCTCGCGCAGCGTGTCGACGACGGCCTGTGGCCGGTCCACGAAGGGCCCGGCGACGCGGGCGCCGTCCTCATAGACCGCCCAGTAGACCTCACGGCGTCGCGCGTCGGTCGCCACGGCCACCCGGCCCGCGAGGGCGGCGCCGACACCGTCGAGCGAACAGACGCCATAGGCGGGCCTGCCGAGAGCGTCCGCGAACGCGCCGGCGGTCACCACCCCCACCCGCAGGCTCGTGAACGGGCCGGGCCCGATGCCCACCACCACACCGTCGAGATCGGCGGGACGTACCGCCGCCTCGTCGAGAACCTCCCGGACCAGCGGTACGAGCAGTTCGGCATGCCGCCGCGGATCGACGACCCGGCGCGCCGCCCGGCCTGTCACGACGACGGCCTGCCCGCCCGCGGCCGCCCCCGCCGCGGGCCCGCTGGCCGCGGCCGCCCCTGTGGGCTGCCCCGCTCCGGCCGGCACGACCGGCACAGCCGCCGCGGCCGACGTGCCGGGCGAGTACCCGTGAGCCACGTCGACGAGCGCGACGGAGCAGGCGGGTGTCGCCGTGTCAAGAGCGATGAGCAGCACGTCCGCCAGCCTAGCCGGTCACCAACCGCAAGATCGCCCCTTGATCCCTCACAGCCAGCCCGGCTCCGGCCGGTGCGGCCGGGCCGGCGAAGCCGGTGGAGTTGACGAAGCCGGTGGAGTTGGTGGAGCCGGCGGGCTCACGGTTGTCTGCGCTGATGATGGCAATGGCACCAACAACGACAGGCGCCGCGGCCAGTCCCCGCCGCTGCCGAGCAGACGGATCACGCGCCGCCCCCCGGCATCGGGCACCCCGCCCGTACCGGCGACGCCGGTGGCTTCCGCCCGGCCGGCGGTATCCACGCTGCCACCGGCATCCGCACCGGTGGGGGCGTCGCTGACGGAGGCGTCCGCGCCGGCGGGAACACCCACGCTGGCGCCGATATCCGTGCTGATATAGGTGCCCGTGGCGGGAGCCGCCGGCGCCGCGTCCTCGGGACGGGCGATCTCCACCCGCAGATGTGTGCCGGCCAGCCCCTCCACCAGGCCCGAGCCCCATTCGACCACGGTCACGGACTGCTCGACATCGGCGTCGAGATCGATGTCCTCGACCTCGGCGAGCCCGCCCAGGCGGTAGGCGTCCACATGCACCAGGGGCACCCGGCCGCCCGGGTGTACCCGGGCGATCACGAAGGTCGGGGAGGTGACCGCCCCGGCAACGCCCAGGCCCACGGCAACGCCCTGGACAAAAACGGTCTTGCCGGCGCCGAGCGGCCCGGCCAGGATCACGAGGTCGCCCGCGCGCAGCACGGCGGCCAGCTGCCTGCCCGCCTCGCGGGTACTGTCGGCGTCCGCGGCCTCGACCACCAGACCGCCATCCTCGGCTCTGATCGCAACGCTGGCGCGAAGGGACTCACCAGTGCGCAGCCAAGGGGGCAGTGGTGTATCCGGGCCACTCACAACGTCCACCTCACGAGATCACGTTCATACCTGTCGCACGCACGCCGTCACGTGCAGGCCGTCACGTGCAGGCCGTCACGTGCACGCCCGCGGGCCACAACTTCGTCCCCACGGATGCTGTGGGTGCCGCCCGCCGCCCGCGTCCTGCCGGTTTCGTTCGTTCCCATTACACACAGACATCAACATCAGGGCTGGTCAGGACCGCCTGGACGACGTCGCTGTCGTGCCCACGGGCGTCCGCCGCGGAGCGCTCATGCGTGGATGTCGTCTATGCCGTGCTCCCGAGGGGCGGGCACGACCGGGTTGTCCGGGGGTGGCCGATGGGCCCTCGCCCGCTGGACGAGGGTACGTAATGCCGCGTTGACCTCGTCCGGACGCTCCAGCGGGACGCTGTGGCCGGCGCCGGGTACGACCACCAGATCCGCCTCGGGGAGCGCCGCGGCGAGCGTGCGGCTGTGCTCCACCGGGGTCATCACGTCGGCGTCACCGACGAGGATCAGTGTCGGCGTCGCCACCAGCACCGCCGCGGCAAGCAGCTTGTCATAAGAGATCAGCGCGGGCAGGAAGGCCGCGACCACGTGCAGTGGCGTGGCGGCTATCGTCTTCTCCAGGAACGACACCACGGCCGGCTCCACCTCGTTCGAGCCGAAGCCGATCCGGCGGGTGATGACCCAGGCGAGGTCACCGCCATGGCGGCGTCCCCGTTCCAGCAGCGACGGAGCGTAGCGCATACCGATCGCGAGGCCGGGCAGGCAGGCCCGCAGTGCCAGCGTGGCCGTCGCGGGCAGACCGAAGGTGACCGTCGCCAGGCCGCCGGCGCTGGTCGACACGAGCGCGACCCCGACGATCCGGTCCTCGAACAGCTCCGGATGGGCGTCGGCCAACGCGAGGATCGTCATCCCGCCCATCGAGTGCCCGACGAGCAGCACCGGGCCGGTCGGCACCACCTCGCCGAGCACCCGGTACAGATCGTCACCAAGCTGCTCGATCGTGCACCCCGCGAGATCCGAGGGGCCCGAGGCACCATGCGCCCGCTGGTCGTAGAACACCAGCCGGCCGCAGCCGGCCAGGTCCCGGCGCTGGAACGTCCAGCAGTCGAGGCTGACGCAGAAGCCGTGGACGAACACGAGGGTGAGCGGCGCGTCGGCGTCACCGACGATCTCCACATGTAACGGCACCCCGTCGGAGGTGATCACCGTGGCCGGCCGCCCGCCGACCGGGTCGACCGGGTCGACCGGGTCCTTCTCGGCCGCGCCGGCCCGCTCGGCACGGATGCGTGCCAGCCGCCGTTCCGCCGCCGTACCTATGACGGCCGCCGTGACCAGGCCCGTGACCCCCGCCGCACGCACTGCCCGCGTCCGGGTGACGGCACGGCTCGCCCGGACGACACCGCCGCCGATGCCGAGGAACCGGCCGGCCATCATGGCCCGCGCGGCGCCGCCCGCACCGTCCGCTCCTACATCCTCTGTTGCCTGGGACGTGCTCATGACGGAAGCCGTCCTGACGCTGACGGGCCGGCGCCGGGAAGACCCGGACCGGACGAACCGGCGCCGAACGAACCAGCGCTGGACGAACCGGCGTCAGACTGACTGACAGCGGGCGGCGGGCTGCCGGTCACCCCGGGAGCGGGCCGGCCGGTGTCCGGCATGCCCGCGCCCCACCGACCGGTGTCCCGCGGCCCGCCGGAGGCGTTCAGGTGAATGCGGGGCACCCGGGCGCCAATCCTGGTGACGATCTCGTAGCTGATCGTGTCGAGAGCGTCCGCCCAGTCCTGCGCGGTGGGCTCGCCGTGCTCCCCGGGCCCGAACAGGATCACCTGGTCGCCGGCCTGGACCGGATCATCGCCGACGTCGACCACGAACTGGTCCATGCAGACGGTTCCGGCTATCCGCCGGCGCCGGCCCGCGAGCAGCACCTCGGCGGTGTTGCCGGCCGCCCGCGGGACGCCGTCGGCGTACCCGAGCGGCACCAGCCCAAGGGTCGACGCCGTGGCGGTGGTGTACCGGTGGGCATAGGACACGCCGCTGCCCGCCGGCACCCGTTTGGCCAGCGCGAGCCGGGCGGTCAACGTCATGGCCGGCCGCAGGCCCAGGGCCGCGGGCGGACCGACCTGCGGCCCCGGTGACAGCCCGTACACGGATATCCCCGGACGCACCATGTCGAAATGGGCGTCCGGGCTGACCAGGGTCGCCGCCGAATTGGCCAGATGACGCACCTGCGGACGCAGACCGGCCTTCTCGGCGATGGTGACCGCGTCGGTGAAACGCCCGATCTGGCCGCGGACGGTCGGATGGCCGGGCGAGTCGGCGAAGGCCAGATGGCTCCACACGCCGGTCACCTCGATCAGGTCCTCGGCGACCAGCGCCGCCGCCGCGTCGCACAGGGACGGCCAGTCCGCCTCGGTGGCGCCGCTCCGGCCCAGGCCGGTGTCGGCCTTGAGGTGGACGCGGGCTCGCCGGCCGGTGTGCCGGGCAGCCTCGGCGATCTCCGCCAGCATCCAGGGAGCCGACGCGGAGAGGTCGATGTCGGCGGCGAGCGCGTCAGCGAGCGGTTCCCCCGGGGCGGTGAGCCAGGCGAAGACCGGGACGCTGCAGCCGGCGGCGCGCAGCGCGAGCCCTTCTTCGATGACGGCGACCCCGAGCCAGCTCGCGCCCGCCTCCACGGCGGCACGCGCGCACGCGGACATCCCGTGCCCGTAGCCGTCGCTCTTCACCACCGCCATGGTCGCGGCGTTCCCGGCGCGGGCGACCAGGGCTGCCACCGACTCACGGACCGCGTCCAGGTCCACGATGGCACAGGCGCGCAAGCCTTCACTCTGCGTTGTCATCCGGAGCCTTCCTGACCTGTCCGGCCAGTTGTGCCGACCCGTGTCGGGATGTCGCGGCGCGCCGCACCTCGACGGTAACAAGATCTTCCGAGTCGCCGGTGCTCCGGCAGGAGACCCTGAGATCATCTCACCTCACCTCGTCGCGGCCGGTGGGCCGTGGCGTGTTGCGACGCTCGGGCCCGGCGGGTGGCCCGGTGCCGGCCACCGGGCTCGTCGTCGGTAGCCCCGGCCGGATGGCCGGAATGCCAGCGCCGGGATGTCGATGACAGCACAGCCGACGGCACCGTGCCGAGGCCACCGGCCGGGGCTGTGGACAACTGCCGGCTCGCTGCTGGTTATCCACAGATACGCCGCGAGGCTGGCGCGCCAGGGACGCGGAGCGCACCGTCGAGGCACGCCCTGGGCGGCTCGCCCAGGCGGCAACGGACAGCACGAGCGCTTTTCCACACCCGGGATCCCCGCCGGCCACCGGCTGCCCTCCGGCGCTCCGGCTGCCGGTCCGATACGCCACGGGAACCGGGCCACGAAGTCGCGGCAACCGGAATTCACTGATCACCAACAGGAGGGATCATGCGACGGACAGGACGGCGGGCAGGAGAAGCCACGGCCGTCGACGCCGACGGCCGGCCGTCACCGCGTCCGGCGCTGCCGCAGCAGCGCGGGCAGGTCGGACGCCGCCAGCGGATGGCCCGCGCGCGCGGCCGCTCGGCCGTGCAGGTGGGCGCCCACGCTGCCAGCGTCCAGCGCGTCGCTGCCGCCGGCGAGCAACGAGCCGCACAGGCCGGTCAGGACGTCCCCGCTGCCGGCCGTGGCAAGCCATGGCGTGCCCGTGGTGTTCACCCGCGCCCGCCCGTCCCGGTCGACGACCAGGGTGCGGCTGCCCTTCAGCAGGACGGTCACGCCGAGTTCGGCGGCGCAGCGGCGCACCACCGCGAGCCGGTCCGCGGCCAGTTCGCCCACGGTCGTCTCCGCGTCCCAGCCGAGTGCCGCCGCGAGCCGGACGAACTCGCCTTCGTGCGGTGTGAGCAGGGCCGGCGCGGCGCGCTCCCGCAGCGCGCGGGCGCTGCGGGCATCCTGGGCCAACACGCCCAGAGCGCCGGCGTCGAGCAGCACGGGAACGTCGGTGGCCAGCAGGGCGGCCACTATCCGGGCGGTGTGTCCGTCCGCGGGCAGCCCCGGGCCGACGGCCCATGCCTGTACCCGTCCGGCCGCGAGGACGGCGTCGGCGTCACCGGGGCCGATCTCGGTGACCACCGCTTCGGGATGCGCCCGGCGCACGTGGTCGGCGGCCACCCTGGTGCTCACCACCCGCAGGTAGCCCGCGGCCGCGCGCAGCGCCCCGCCGGTGGCGAGCACGGCCGCGCCCGGGTAGCTGTCGCTGCCCGCGACCAGGCCGAGCACCCCGCGGGTGTACTTGGAGTCCGTCGGCACGGGGACGGGCCGGAGGCGGTCCGCGTCGGCGTCGTCCAGCGCGACAAGGTCCGCGGCCGGGAGAGTGAGGCCGATGTCGACCAGCTCCACCTCGCCCGCGTGCTCCGCCCCGGCCCCGACCAGCAGGCCAGGCTTGTAGGTGCCGAAGGTCACCGTGCTGCTCGCGCGGACCGCCGGGCCGACCACCGCCCCGGTGTCGCTGTCCACCCCGCTCGGGACGTCCACGGCGACGGTCCGTTCCCGGGGGGCGCGTACCGCCAGCCGGGCGTGCCCGGGCCGCAGGCCGCCTCTGCCACCGATGCCGAGCAGGCCGTCGAGGACGAGGTCGGCCGCTGCGAGCAGCCGCGCGGCCGTGTCGTCACCGGCCGGCGTCCCAGGTCCTGGTGGCTGCTCGTCAGCCGCTTCTGGCCCGGGCAGCGTGTGCAGGCGGCCGCCCGCGGCGAGCAGCGCCGCCGTCCCGGCGGAATGTGTCCGGCCCGGGGCGAGCGCGTCCACCCGGGCGCCCCGGGCGGCCAGCCGCGCGCCCGTCCACAGCGCGTCGCCGCCGTTGTCGCCGCCACCGGCCAGCACGACGACCCGGGCGCCGTACACCCGCCCGAGCCGGCGGGCCGCGTGGGACAGCAGCCCGTGCACGGCCCGCTGCATCAGCAGGCCCGGAGGCAGGCTGGCGAGCAGCCGCGCCTCGGCCTGACGGACCTGAGCGACCGTGTGCGCAGACCTCATGCCGCCATGCTCCCGTCTTCCCCAGCGGGCCGTCCCGCCCATCCCGTCGATACCTGCTGGTACCCATGGAGGCGATGCCTTCGGCAGACGGCCGGTGGCCACGTCACGGCGCCCGCGGCCGGCCTTCCGCGACGGCGGGCGCCACAGCCGCGCGCCCGAGCCTCCCACGCACGATCACGACGGCGGTTCGTGCCACGGCCGGTCACCGGCCGCGGCCGTGGCGCGGGCGCACGGCCGTCGCGAGACCACGTCGGCCGTCAGCCGCGGCCGCGGGCGCGGGCCAGGACGCGCACCATGGCCGTGAGCTGTGGCAGACCGCCAGGGCCCCGCACCCGTAGACGGTATGTCTCGTAGAATTACCCGATGATCGTCAACCAGTCGGGGCCAAACGGACATGACGACATCGCCATCACACCGTTGCACGCAGTCTTCGACGAGGACGAGTGCGCACGCCTCGCGGGCCTGGGCGAGTTCACCCGTGGCGTCGCTCTCGCGCTGCAGGGACGGGTCGGCGACCTGAGAATCCGCCCGAGCAGCGCGTCCGGCACCGTGGACGGCGACCAGCTCACCCACACCCAGCTCTCGGTGATCGACGGAACACCGGGCTCGACCTGCACCTGTCCGACCGGCGCCGTCGAACAGTTCTGCGCGCACGCCGTCGCGCTGGCGCTGGTGGCCACGGGTGCCATCGACCCCAACGAGGACAGCGACGACGTCGACCACACCGACGACGGCTTCTACGACGCCGACGGCCAGCCCATCGACCTGCGTGACTTCCTCGAGAGCCTGGACGGGCCGGCACTGGTCGACCTGGTGGTCGACCTCGCCGCCGTCAACGACATTCTGGCCATGGACCTACGCGAGGCCGCGGCGCGCTGGCGGCGTCCGCACCCGACCGGATGAGCCCGAGGGCCGGCCCGGCCCGAACCAGGCCCACCGGCCACGGGCTGTGGCGGGTTCATCGACATCCGCCGACAGCGACCTCCTACCCGGCAGGCCCAGCAGACGACCGGACAGATGACCAGAAGGGATGCTTTCTCCCGGCAGCCCATCGCCTTCGGTGGCAGCCTGTCGCCGCGGACGCGGGGTCACGGCGCCCGCGGCGACGGTCGGCAGTCCCGCCGGACACGGGACCTGGACCGCCAGGGTGGGGCGTGCGCGAACGGCCGGACGATCCAGCCGTATGACCCTGATGATCATCGGCTGGCCGGGCCACCCGCGGACACGCCCGCGGCACGGACGGCGGCAGCGGCCGTTGGCCTGCCATGGGCCGGACGCCCGCGGCTGACCACAGCCAGCGAAGCAAGCGGCGGCGCGATCACGTCCTTCCCGCGCCCGCTGAGCCCGCCGGATCCGCTCCACCGGCAGGGCGAGCCCGGGAACCGGCCCGGCCGCCCCGGGAATCCGCGGGAGCTGGGCCGCCCGGGCCGCTCGCGGGAGCCGGCGCATCTGGTTCTGTTCCCCTTACGGCCCTCGGGCGGCGCTCCTCATGCCCGGGGAGCCGGCCAGTCCGTCCGTGAGCCTGGAGAAAGTTTCTTAGCCGACACTGTTTCAGGTCAACAGAAGAACATCAATCGACGCGATTTGTCGCCGAACTCACTCTGAAAACCAAATATCCGACAACTTGTCGTGCGGCTCTCGGCGATCCCTTGATGAATCCTCAACAGGACCTCAGCAGGCCAGCGGAACGGATCAGCGGCGAGGCCCGGCGAAGATATGCCCTCGAGCACCTGGATGCGCCGGGCCAGCATATCCGCCGCCCCGGCGCCGCATCTTCCACCATCCGGAGCCTCACCACCCGGAGCCTCTCGTGGCCCGGCCGGCATGGGCTTCGAGAGGCTCCGGATACGGCGGCTATTCGACGGTGACGGACTTGGCGAGGTTGCGCGGCTGGTCGACGTCGAGGCCGCGGGCAAGGGCCAGCTCGCAGGCGAAGACCTGCAACGGCAGCGTCGTCACCAGCGGGGCGAACAGGGTCGGCGTCGCCGGCACCCGGATCAGGTGCTCGGCATAGGGCTCCACGACGGTGTCACCCTCCTCGGCGATGACGATGGTCCGGGCACCGCGGGCCCGGACCTCCTGGATGTTGGAAACAATCTTGCTGTGCAGGTGCGAACGCCCCCGCGGGGACGGCGCCACGATGACAACCGGCAGCCCCTGCTCGACGAGCGCGATCGGGCCGTGCTTGAGCTCCCCGGCGGGGAAGCCCTCCGCGTGCATGTAGGCGAGCTCCTTGAGCTTGAGAGCGCCCTCGAGAGCGACCGGGTAGCCGACATGCCGGCCGAGGAAGAGCACGGCCCTGGCGTCGGCGAGGGTGCGCGCGAGCGCCCGCATCGGTTCGATCGTGGCCAGGGTCTCGCCCACCAGGGCCGGCATGGCCTGCAGCTTCTCGACGTACCGGGCGACCTCGTCGCCGTAGAGCACCCCCCGGACCTGCGCCAGGTACAGCCCGACCAGCAGGCACGCGGCCACCTGGCCGAGGAAGGTCTTCGTCGAGGCCACCCCGACCTCGGGGCCGCAGCGGGTGTACAGGACGGCGTCGGACTCCCGCGGGATCGTCGACCCGTTCGTGTTGCAGATCGCCAGCACCCGGGCCTTCTGCTCCCGCGCGTGCTTGACCGCCATCAGGGTGTCCAGCGTCTCACCGCTCTGGCTGATGGCGATGACCAGCGTGGAACGGTCCAGGACCGGGTCGCGGTAACGGAACTCCGAGGCCATCTCCACCTCGCAGGGCAGCCGCGTCCAGTGCTCGATGGCGTACTTGGCGATGAGCCCGGCGTGGTAGGCCGTGCCACAGGCGACGATGAACACCTTGTCCACATCACGGAAGTCCTGGGCGGACAGGCGCTCCTCGTCGAGGACGATCTCGGCGTCGCCGGACAGACGGCCGCGCAGGGTGTCGGCGAGGGCGGCCGGCTGCTCGCTGATCTCCTTGAGCATGAAGTAGGGGTGGCCGCCCTTCTCCGCGGCGCTGGCGTCCCAGCCGACGTGGTACGGGCGTCCCTCGACCTGGTTGCCGGCGAAGTCGGTGATGGTCACGCCGTCGCGGCGGGCCTCGACGATCTGGTCCTGGCCGATCTCCACGGCGCTGCGGGTGTGCGCGATGAAAGCCGCGACGTCACTGGCCAGGAAGGCCTCGCCGGCACCGACACCGACTACGAGCGGGCTGTTACGCCGCGCCCCGACCACCACGTCGGGATGGTCCCGGTGCACCACGACCAGCGTGAAGGCGCCTTCCAGGCGGCGGCACACCCGGCGGAATGCCTCGGTCAGCCGGCTCGCCCCGGCCGCTGCGGCCTCCTCGCCGGGCCCGGCGGCCCCAGCCCCCCCGGCCGCTGCCGCGGGCCCGTCCGAGGCGTTCACCGTGGCGAGCTCGTCCTCCAGCAGGTGCGCGACGACCTCGGTGTCGGTCTCGCTGACGAGCTCGTGTCCGTCGCGCTCCAGGCCGGCCCGCAGGCTCGCGAAATTCTCGATGATCCCATTGTGGATCACGGCGATGGCACCGGTGCAGTCGGTGTGCGGATGCGCGTTGCCGTCCGTCGGCCCGCCGTGCGTCGCCCAGCGGGTATGGCCGATACCGACGGTTCCCTGTGGACTGGTCTCCGATTCGGCGAGCGCCTTTTCCAGGTTGGCCAGTTTGCCCGCTCTGCGCAGAGTACGCAGCCCGCCGTCGACGACCACGGCCACGCCCGCCGAGTCGTAGCCCCGGTATTCCAGCCGGCGAAGCCCGGCCAGAGCCACCTCGAGCGCGGGCTGTCCCCCGATGTACCCGATGATCCCACACATGCGGTCAGCGTACGCAATCAGCGGCCCGCGCCCACCGGGGAGGACTCATTACACGCCTTTGCGTCTACTGGTGGTGATAGCGGTGTTCGCTGCCGGTAATAACGCTTCGGACGCAGGCAGGGCCCGCGGGCACCACGCCGGGCATCCCGGCAGGCGCCTCGCGGGGTGTCTCAGCCCAGGGCGCCGCGGACGACCGCCGCCAGGCGGGTGGCGACCCTCCGGGCCTGCTCCCCGGTCGGCGCCTCCACCATGACCCGGACCAGCGGCTCCGTGCCGGACGGGCGCAGCAGGACCCGGCCGTCGTCCCCGAGTTCGGCCTCGGCCGCGGCGACCGCGGCGGCGAGCTCCGGTGACGTGGACACCTTCGACCGGTCCACACCCGGGACGTTGACGAGCACCTGCGGCAGCCTTGTCATGACCTTGGCGAGCTCCGCGAGCGGACGTTGTGTCTCGGTCATCCGGCCGAGCACCTGCAGGGCGGTCAGCAGCCCGTCCCCGGTCGTCGCGTGCTGGAGGAAGACGACGTGCCCGCTCTGTTCCCCACCGAGGGCGAGCCCCCGTTCACGCATGGCCTCCAGGACGTAGCGGTCGCCGACCGGGGTCGCGACCACGTGGATCCCGGCGTCCCGCATCGCGTGGTGGAAGCCCAGGTTCGACATCACCGTCACCACGACCGTGTCGTCGGTGAGCTTGCCGTGCTCGCGCAGCCCCAGCGCGGACAGGGCGAGGATCTGGTCGCCGTCGACGATCTCGCCGTTGGCGTCCACGGCCAGGCAGCGGTCGGCGTCGCCGTCGTGCGCGATACCGACGTCGGCGCCGTGCTCGAGCACCGCCGCCTGGAGCGCCTGCAGATGGGTGGCGCCGCAGCCGTCGTTGATCCGGGTGCCGTCACCGTCCGCGTGCAGGGCGATCACGTCGGCCCCGGCGTCCCGCAGCACGCGCGGCGCCAGCGTGTACGCGGCCCCCTGCGCGCAGTCGACCACGACCCGCAGGCCGGTCAGCGCGACGGGAACGGCCGCCAGCAGGAACCGCGCGTACCGTTCGACAAGGTCCTGATCGTCACGGATCCGGCCGATGGCCGCACCGGTGGGACGGTTGGGCACCGGCGCGGCGAGGCGTTCGGCGATCTCGTCCTCGATCTCGTCCGGCAGCTTCTGCCCGCCCGCGGCGAACAGTTTGATGCCGTTGTCCGGCATCGGGTTGTGGCTCGCCGAGAGCATCACGCCGAGGTCCGCCCCCGAGCTGGCGACCGCGTGCGCCACCGTGGGCGTGGGGACCACCCCGATGCGCAGCACGTCCGCACCGGCCGACGCGAGCCCCGCGACGACCGCCGCCTCCAGGAACTCCCCCGAGGGACGGGTGTCCCGCCCGACCACCACGGCCGGGCGCCCGGAGCCGGCTGGACGGTGCTCGGTGAGCACCCTCACGGCCGCTGCCGACAGCCCCAGCGCCAGTTCGGCCGTAAGATCGACGTTGGCGACTCCGCGAACGCCGTCGGTACCGAAAAGCCTCACCATAGTGGTCACCGCCGTCAGTTCATCCCGTGTCGGACGCCGCCCGCGGACCGCGGTCCCGCCGGATTCCCCGGGACCTGCCGAGGGCGTGAGAAAGACCATGGCCGCGCGCTCTTGCGGGCCACCGGCATCGTGACGGCCCGTGGGCACGCGAGGAAAAGCACGAACGCGCTCTTCGTACACGCTCCTTCGCCTGGCGGATGCCCTGGGACTCCCGGATGCGCGCGAAAAGACTCGATCACGCGTTCGCCATCCTGGAGAGACGCTCCGGAGTACGCGACCACGTGATGAGAAGCATAGCCGCGCACTCCGCAGCCCGGGCGGATGCCACGCGGGCTACGGAGCGCGCAAACAATATTCCGAACGAACAGGACGAAGGCGGGTGGCGGTCCGTCCCGGAACGTCAGCGCTTGCTGTACTGAGGTGCCTTCCGGGCCTTCTTCAGGCCGTACTTCTTCCGTTCCTTGACCCGGGCATCCCTGGTCAGGAAACCGGCCTTCTTCAGCACCGGGCGGGATTCCTCCTCAGCGGTGATCAGCGCCCGGGCGAGCGCGAGCCGCAGTGCGCCGGCCTGGCCGGAGACCCCACCGCCGTGCAGCCGGGCGACCACGTCGTAGGACTCGGCCCGGTCCACCGCCTTGAGCGGCTCGTTGACCAGCTGCTGGTGCACCTTGTTGGGGAAGTAGTCCTCCAGGGAGCGCCCGTTGAGAATCCACTTGCCGCTGCCCGGCAGCAGGCGTACCCGGACAACAGCCTCCTTGCGCCGGCCGGTGGCGCGGGGATTGCCCTGGGCGTCGGTCACGACAGCCACGTCGTCTGTCCTTCCTGGTCAGATGGTCCGCGGCTTACTGCGCGACCTGGGTGATTGCAAACGGCTGGGGCTGCTGGGCCTGGTGCGGATGCGTCGGCCCGGCGTAGACCTTCAGCTTGGTGCCCTGCGCCCGGCCCAGCTTGCTCTTCGGCAGCATGCCCTTGATGGCTTTCTCGATGATGAGCTGCGGCCGGGTGTCCAGCAGCGACCCGTAGGAGACGCTGCGCAGACCGCCGGGATAGCCGGAGTGGCGGTGGTATTTGGCCTGCTCGCGCTTGTTGCCGCTGAGGGCCACCTTGCCGGCGTTCACGATGATGACGAAGTCGCCGGTGTCGATGTGCGGAGCGAACGTCGGCTTGTGCTTGCCACGCAACAGCTGGGCGGCCTGGCTGGCCAGCCTGCCGAGCACCACGTCCGTGGCATCGATGACATGCCAGGCACGCTGGACGTCTGTGGGCTTGGGCTGGTACGTGCGCACAGGTCTGCCTTTTCTTGTCAGCGGATGCGTATCGTGCCTGCGAACCGCTCAGATGAGTGGCTCAGAAGCCGCCGGCTGCGCCAGGACGCGCGGCCAACACAGGCCTCGCCACCTGACAGGAGCGGCAGTCCTTGAGGCTACCAGGCGATCGGCACGACCGGCCGGGGACCCCCATGCACCGATCCATGCACTGATCATCCATACACTGATCATTCATGTAATGATCATCCAAAACTACAAAGATCTGTCGGACATCGTAGTCTACGGGGGATGGACGAGAAGCCAGAGCAGCCGCCAGGCGCCTCGGGGGACGCCGTAGAGGCTGTGGATGCAGCCGAGGATCCCGCCGAGACAGCGGATCCCGCGGATCCCGCGGATCCGTGGGTCCCGGCAGCAGACGACCCGCTGTTCGGCCCCCTGAACACGCTGCCGGCCTCCATCCGCAGACCCGTGTGGACGTCCGACGCCGGGATCTTCGACCGGGCGGCCACGGTCCAGCCGCTGGACAGCGCGCTCGTGCCAGCCGCCACCCCGCCCACGGCCCGCGAGACCGGCTCCGTGCCACGGGAGAACCAGCCCGCGGACGAACAGCCAGCGGACAGCCAGCCGGCGGACAGCGCACCGCCGACCATCCCCGGCGGCTCACCGGAGCCGCCGGCCGGCACCCCGCCGGAGACGCCGAGCACCGGCACAACGCTGGAGACACCGAGCACCAGCGAGGCGCCGGAGACGCCAGACGACGGCGGGGTGACGCCAAGCAGGGATACGGTGCCGGTCGGCAGAAAGAACGGCGCCTCCGGCAAGCCGGCACCCGCCACGGCCCAACCGCCGGCCGGGGAGCCGAAACCGTCCGAGATCTCGGCGGCACCGCAGGCCTCGGCGGCACCGGAAACCCCGACGGCACCGAAGACCTCGGCGACGGCCTCGGCATCGTCAGGGTCCTCAGCGCCCTCGCCCCCCTCGAAGATCGCGGCGCTACCGACGGTCCCGAACTCCTTGAAAGCCCCGGCGTCGCCGGGGAACCCGGTGCCCTCGCCGGAAACCTCGACGGCGCCAGTGGCCCAGGCGTCGCCCGAGAGCCCCGCGGGCATGCCCTCCGTCGGCGGGGACGCACACCGCCAGCGCAACCAGACCGTCCCGTCTGTCCCGCGGGCAGCCGCGCCCGGCGTCGACGGCACCGGCCGCGGCCCCTCCGGCGGCACCGCTCCCAGCGGACGGCTCCTGTCCGCGGGCCGCCTCACCAGACCGGCTGTGATCATCGGTGTCGTCGTGCTCGTGGCCGTCGCGGCCATCGCCGTCCTGGCAGGCCGTGACCAGGACGACGCCAAGGGCCCGTCAGCCACGCCCGCCACCGTGTCGGCGGCCAGCCCCACCTTCGTCAACAGCGCCCGGACGGACTCCGACCCGGTCACGGCCGCCGAGTTCTTCGGCGCTCCCCGGGCCACCCTCAACCTGCACACCTACACCCGGCTGGCGCAGAAGCTGGACACGGGCTGCCCGGGCCTGACCGGCGAACTCGTCAACACGCTCCCGGGTGACCGGTGCCGGCAGCTCGTCCGGGCGGTCTACCTGTCCGAGCCGGACACCTCCGGACGCCGGGTGCTCGCGGCCACTTCGGTACTCGTCCTGGACGAGGCGAGCACAGCCGCGAGCGCGGCCAAGGCCGTCACCGAGGGCCGGGGCGGCGTACCAGCCCTGCCGGTGCCGGCCGAGTCGCTTCCCGGCGCGGCGGTGACGAACCCGACCGCTGACAACTCCTGGCGGACCGCCCCCGTGAGCGGGCACTACCTGATCGTGATCCAGCTGGCCTACACGGACGGGGCCGAGGGCGCCCCCACCGACCCGGCGCTGACCACGGCGCGCCGCGACCTCGCCCTGTTGGCCAGCCAGCCGATCTCGCAGCGGGTCCTCGTCGGCCACGGGCCACGCTGACCCCGCCTTCCCGCCCCGGGCCGCTACCCCGCCAGGCGCCGCCGGCCGGGAGGGACGGCCGTGCGGACAGGCAGCGCCGTGCGGACAGGCTGTATGGACGGCCGCGCGGGCAGGCCTGTGCGGGCCAGGGTCATCCGGACGAGCTCGTCGGCACCCGCACCGCCCGGGTCACCGCCGCCCGGGCCGCCAGCTCCGCGTCGGGCGGGTAGCGGACCTCGACGAGGGTCAGGCCGTGGGGCGGGGCCACCGTCACCGCCGGGTCACGGGCACCGCGAGCGAGGACGTCCGCCGGCCAGTGGCGGGGGCGCCGCCCCTCCCCCACCGCCAGCAGCGCACCGGCCAGGGCCCGCACCATGGAGTGGCAGAAGGCGTCCGCCTCCACGTCCGCGACGACCACACCGTCATGGCCGTCGGGCACCCGTGCCACGTCCAGGCGCAGCAGTGTGCGCACCGTGGTCGCGCCCTCCCTGCGCCGGCAGAAGGCGGCGAAGTCGCGCTCCCCCACCAGGGCCAGGGCCGCGTCGGCCATCCGCTCGGCATCCAGGGGACGCGGCCAGGCCAGCGTGTCGTGCCGGCGCAGCGGATCGACCCCGTACGGTGCGTCAGCGATCCGGTAGACGTAGCGGCGGGACAGCGCGGAGAAGCGGGCGTCGAAACCCGGCGGTGCCGGTGCCAGGGCCGTGATCCGCACAGCACGGTCGAGCACGCCGTTGAGCCTGCGCGCAAGCCCACCGAGCGGGACGTCGTCGGGGATGTCCACGTGGGCCACCTGGCCGCGGGCGTGGACGCCGGCATCGGTACGCCCGGCCACGGTGAGCCGGACCGCCGGCAGTCGCGCCACCCGCATCAGCGCGTCCTCGACGTCACCCTGCACGGTGCGCTGCCCGGGCTGACGTGCCCACCCCGCGAACGGGGTGCCGTCATAGGCGAGGCCGAGACGGAGCCGGAGCAGGCCGTCGACAGCGCTCACCGCTTCCTGACGATTCGGGTCACACAGTTGTCGATCATACTTCGGGTCATATCGTCCCGCAGGACACAAAGAAGATGGTGTAAGCACATCGGATATCACCGGAATCACGGCGGCACGCGAAACATGAGGTCCACCATCCTCCGCCAGATGGTGGACCGGTGCGATGCGGGTCCCGTCGAGGCGGCCGGAGCCCCTCCCCGAAGCAATCCCAGGACAACCATTGCGCAACCATGGGCCACCCGGCGCAACGCGGCGGACGTTGGGACGTACGAGCCGACGGGAGGAGCGTACGAACCGTCGGGAAGATCGCGGGAAGACCCTGTCAGCCTGTTGGCCTGTCGCCGGTAGGCCTACCGGCCTGTCGGCCGGATCAGGCTCCCCCTGGAGCGGGGCTGCGCACGGGCTCTGACCGCGGACGGGGCCCACGCTGTCTGACCGATGCCAGCAGGCCAGTAGCTGACAACGACCAAGCCGGACGAGCGGCCCGGGGACGGACCCCCGATGCTCGTCCGGCTTCAGCTGGTTCCGGCCTGTCGGCCAGGCTCAGCCAGCCCGGTCGGTCCCGGAAAGCCGGCCCGGTCGACCCCTGAAAGCTCAGTCGGCCCTGGGGCTCTTCGGCGTGTCGTCGGCGTTCTCCTCCACCGGCTCCTCCACCGGCAGCGCCGGTGCCGACTCGGTGCCGGCATCGGTGTCAGCGGGCGTGGCGACGGCCTCGACAACGGGAGCGTCGGCCTCGGCGGCCGCCTCGGCTTCGGCGGCAACCGCTGCCGCGGTGGGCGACTCCTTCGCCAGGTCGGCCGCGGCCTCGGCCGTCGCGCCGGTGGGGCGGCGACGGGGGGCGAAGCGGGTGCCCCGGGCCTGCTCGGCCTCCCGGACCGCCTGCTGGGCGAACGTCAGCGCCTCGACCAGCTCGATGCGGGCCAACGGGGCGTTGTCTCCCCTGCGGGGCCCGAGCTTGACGATGCGGGTGTAGCCACCGTTGCGGTCCGCGTAGCGTGGGCCGATCTCGGTGAACAGGACGTGCACCACCGACTTGTCGCGGACGAACCTGAGCACCCGCCGACGGGCGTGCAGATCGCCGCGCTTGGCGAAGGTGACCAGCCGCTCGGCGTACGGACGCAGCCGCTTCGCCTTGGTCTCGGTCGTGGTGATGCCGCCGTGCTCGAACAACGCGGTGGCGAGGTTGGCCAGCAACAGCCGCTCGTGCGCGGGGCTGCCACCGAGCCGGGGGCCCTTGGTAGGCGTGGGCATGACAGGTGCTCCTCGATCCTTCTATCCCGCCGGATGGCTTCGCCGGAATCCCTAGGAAGACCCCGAGCTCGTGGGCGGGCCACCGCCTGGGGGCCACGCAACCGCCGTCGACGATCACGCAAAAACCAAGATCAGTAGACGCGGAGCATCGGGCGGCGCGGCAATGATACCGCGCCGCCTTCAGCCCGAGCGCCGCTGCTTCTTCGGTGCTGCCTGCTGGGTGCCGCTGTTCCCTGGTGCCTGTTCATCAGTACCGCTCCGGCTGGTACCGCTCCGGCTGGTACCGCTCGGTCAGTACTGCTCGGTTTCGACGAACTCCGAGCCGTCGTCGGCAGAGTCGCTGAACGGCGCCGACGAGTAGGTGTCGGTGCCGTAGGTGTCCACCGCGTGCCGCGGGTCGAACCCGGGCGGGGAGTCCTTGAGCTGGAGAGCCATCGCGGCGAGCTTCGTCTTGACCTCGTCGATCGACTTCTGCCCGAAGTTGCGGATGTCGAGCAGATCCGCCTCGCTGCGGGACACCAGCTCACCGATGGTGTGGATGCCCTCGCGCTTGAGGCAGTTGTAGGAGCGGACGGTGAGGTCCATCTCCTCGATCGGCAGCGCCAGGTCCGCGGCGAGCGCGGCGTCCGCGGCGGACGGGCCGATGTCGACGCCCTCCGCCTCGGCGTTCAGCTCCTGCGCGAGGCCGAAGAGGCCGACGAGCGTCTTGCCGGCGCTGGCCATCGCGTCCCGCGGCGAGATCGACTGCTTCGTCTCGACGTCCACGATGAGCCGGTCGAAGTCGGTGCGCTGCTCGACACGGGTCGCCTCGACCTTGTAGGTGACCTTGAGCACCGGGGAGTAGATGGAGTCCACCGGGATCCGGCCAATCTCCTGCCCCGGCTGCTTGTTCTGGGCGGCGCTGACGTAGCCGCGACCGCGCTCGACGGTCAGCTCGATCTCGAGCTTGCCCTTGTCGTTGAGGGTGGCCAGCAGCAGGTCGAGGCTGTGGACCTCGACGCCGGCCGGCGGGGCGATGTCCGCCGCGGTCACCGCTCCCGGGCCCTGCTTGCGCAGGTACATCACGGTCGGCTCGTCGTTCTCCGAGCTGACGACCAGCTCCTTCAGGTTCAGGATCAGGTCGGTGACGTCCTCCTTCACGCCGGGAACGGTGGAGAACTCGTGCAGCACCCCGTCGATACGGATGCTGGTCACCGCCGCGCCGGGGATGGAGGACAGCAGGGTCCGGCGCAGCGAGTTGCCGAGGGTGTAGCCGAAACCCGGCTCCAGCGGCTCGATGACGAACCGCGAGCGGAACTCCGAGATCGGCTCCTCGATCAGCGTCGGACGCTGGGCGATAAGCATGGTGTACGTCCTTCCGAACACGACGACCGCTATATGACGCCGTGACTACGACTCCAGTCGGAGCCCGTGGGCGGGACCTCTGTCCGTCCCGTCCACGTCGTACCCGTTCCAGTGTGGACCATCCGGAACGGGATGTCCGCACCGGGCCCGGCGGTGGGCCCGGTGCGGTGCGGCCTGCCCGAGGCATGGCCTGCCCCGGTATGGCCTACTTGGAGTAGAGCTCGACGATGAGCTGCTCCTGCACCTGGGTGTCGATCACCTGCCGGGCCGGCAGCGAGTGCACCAGCACCCGCAGCTGGCTGGGAATGACCTCCAGCCAGGGCGGCGGGGTGCGCTGGCCCGCGGTCTCCCGGGCGATGATGAACGGGGTCAGCTCGCGCGCCTTGGGCGCGATCTCGACGATGTCGTTCTCGCTGACCCGGTAGCTGGGGATGTCGACCTTGCCACCGTTGACCACGACATGGCCGTGGCGGACGGCCTGGCGCGCGGCGTCCCGGGAGGGAGCGAAGCCGGCGCGGTACACGACGTTGTCCAGCCGCGACTCGAGGATCTTCAGCAGCTCGTCACCGGTCTTGCCGGTGCGCCGGTTGGCCTCGTCGTAGTAGCCGCGGAACTGCTTCTCCAGGACGCCGTAGATGCGCGCGCACTTCTGCTTCTCACGCTTCTGCAGCAGGTACTCGGAGTCCTTGGTACGGCCGCGGCCGTGCTCACCCGGGGGGTAGGGGCGGATCTCGATCGGGCACTTGGGCGATTCGCACTTGCTGCCCTTGAGGAACAGTTTCGTCTTCTCACGGCGGCAGCGCTTGCAGTCCGCGCCGGTGTAGCGGGCCATGCTTGTCCTTCTCTCCTTTTTCGGCCAGGGGTGGCGCGAGGATGTGCTTCTTCGCGCCACCGGAGGCCTTCGAGGCCCTGGTGCTGCTGGCGCGAACCCGACCGGAGGTGGCGCGGTCATGCTCCGTGTCGCGCCACCGACAGCCGCGGTACTGCTCTGTTGTCAGATCCTGTCTGTCACCGGATCCCGCTGGTCAGACTCGGCGCCGCTTGGGCGGCCGGCAGCCGTTGTGCGGGGTCGGGGTGACGTCCTGGATCGCGCCGACCTCGAGACCGGCCGCCTGCAGGGAGCGGATCGCGGTCTCCCGTCCCGAGCCGGGGCCCTTGACGAAGACGTCCACCTTGCGCATTCCGTGTTCCTGCGCCTTGCGGGCGGCGTTCTCCGCGGCCATCTGGGCGGCGAAGGGGGTCGACTTGCGCGATCCCTTGAATCCGACGTGGCCGGCGCTCGCCCAGGAGATCACGTTCCCGCTGGGGTCGGTGATCGACACGATCGTGTTGTTGAAGGTGCTCTTGATGTGGGCGTGGCCGTGCGCGACGTTCTTCTTCTCCTTGCGCCGGACCTTCTTGATGCCGGCGGCACGCGTCTTTGGCGGCATATGCTTTCGTGATCTCCGTTTACGAGGTCGTCGGTCAGCGCCTGGCCATGGCCACCGTCGACGGCTGCCGGCCGGGGCGGCTGACTACTGGCTTACTTCTTGCCGGCCTTCTTCTTACCGGCGATGGCGCGGCGCGGGCCCTTGCGGGTACGCGCGTTGGTGTGCGTCCGCTGGCCGTGGACGGGGAGGTTGCGCCGGTGCCGCAGGCCCTGGTAGCAGCCGATCTCCATCTTCCGGCGGATGTCCTGGCGCACCTCCCGCTGCAGGTCACCCTCGACCCGGTAGTTCGCGTCGATCCACTCCCTGAGCCGGACGATCTCCTCGTCGGTCAGGTCCCGGACGCGCGTGTCGGGGCTGACCCCGGTGGCGGCAAGAGTCTCCAGGGAACGGCTGCGGCCGATCCCGAATATATAGGTCAGAGCGATCTCCACCCGCTTGTCACGCGGGAGGTCTACGCCGGACAGGCGTGCCATGCCAGGTGTTTCCTTCCTTTACCGGAGGTCTTGAGCGTCTCCGTCCCGTGCCGACGACGTGTGCGCCGGCCCGGGCCCCGGCCTCCGACCGGGGGTGGATACCGCATACCGCGGCCTGGTGACGCTTGGACGGGCATCGCCCCGGCAGCAGATGGCCGTGGCCGTGGACACCGGCCTCAGGCCATCCGCCGAGGCTGTCAGCCCTGGCGCTGCTTGTGGCGCAGGTTGTCGCAGATGACCATCACGCGGCCATGGCGACGGATCACCTTGCACTTGTCACAGATCTTCTTGACGCTCGGCTTGACCTTCACGGCTGCACGGACCTCCCTTGCGCAGCCGCTTCAGGTGCGTCTGCGAATGGCTGTGGTGTCACAGGCTGCCGACGACGTCGAGAAGCAGCGTCACGCCGCCGGTAGCCAGAGAGCTTACTTGTAGCGGTAGACGATCCGACCACGGGACAGGTCGTAGGGCGACAGCTCCACCACGACCCGGTCCTCTGGAAGGATCCGGATGTAGTGCTGACGCATCTTGCCACTGATGTGGGCGAGTACCCGATGACCGTTCTGGAGCTCGACCCGGAACATCGCGTTCGGGAGTGGCTCCACGACTCGGCCCTCGATCTCGATAGCCCCGTCCTTCTTCGGCATGTCCTCCGCTGTCCTACCCTCGAGTGTCCGACGGTGGACACAGACGAACATCAACATCTCGCGAACATCAATATCTCGCGAACATCGATGTCCCGCTAACCGTCGGCTTTCAAGTGTACGTGGCCCACTCGTCAAGGGCCAACCTGGCTCCGTCACCAGCGTCGATCAGCAGCGTCGATCACTGCCGTCGGCGGCGACCGGAGGACAGCGATCGTGCCGGCAGCGGATCACGGCGAGCTACCGGTGACGGCCTCAGGACGCGGGCGTCCCGACCGGCTGTCCGCAGGCGACCCCCAGTTCGGCGAACTTCGCCGCGCCACCGTCGAGGGCCGTCAGCACCCAGGGCCCGCGTGGGGTCACCGCGACCGTGTGCTCGGTGTGCGCGGCCCAGGAGCCGTCCGTGGTGGCGACGGTCCACTCGTCACCAAGCACCCGGGTGTCCGGCCGCCCTATCGTGATCATTGGCTCGATCGCCAGCGCGAGCCCCTCGACCAGGCGGATCCCCCGGCCCGGCCGCCCGTGGTTGAGCACGTGCGGCGGCTGGTGCATCTCGGTCCCGATGCCGTGGCCGCCGTAGTGGTCCACGATGCCGTACCCCCGCGGGCGGACGTGGCGCTCGACCGCCGCCGAGATGTCGGTCAGCTTCCCGCCGAGCTGCACGGCCGCCAGGCCCTGCCACAGCGACTGCTCGCACACCTCGATCAGGTCGAGGAACTGCTGGGGCACCGTCCCGACCGGTACCGTGATCGCGGAGTCGCCGTGCCAGCCGTCCACGATCGCGCCGCAGTCGATGGAGATGATGTCCCCCTCGCGCAGCGCCCGTCTGCGGTGCGGTATCCCGTGGACGACCTCGTCGTTGACGGACGCGCAGATCGACGCGGGAAAGGGCGGCCGGCCGTAGCCCTTGAAGGAGGGAATCCCGCCGTCGCCGCGGATCGACTTCTCTGCGATCGTGTCAAGCTCCGCAGTGGTGATCCCCGGCTCGACCGCCGCTCGCAGCTTCTCCAGGGCGCGCGCGACGACAAGCCCCGCCACCCGCATCTTCGCGATCTCACCCGCGGTCTTGATCTGGACATGCTCTCGTCGCGCCACGCTCGTCGCCCCGGTCCGTATCCCTAGTAACCCTGTGATATCGCTGGTAGCTCTGTGGTCCCGTCCGCCTGTGACGGCGGCCGTCCCGTAGGCCTCCGGTGGCGCGAACAGTGAGGACACGCTATCGGAGCCACTTGGCGGCGCGTCCGTGAGCTTGCCATCGGTACCCCACCCCGCCCTAGTGTGCCTGCCACGTCGCCGGTAGCACCACAGCCGGCCACCCCTGATGCCCCACACGGAGCCAGGGCCACACCGGGGCGGGTGGCACCAGGCCAGCCGCGGAACGGGCCGGCCGCGCACCAGGCCGGCCGCGGAGGGGCGGGCCGAAGCGGCCGGCGGGCGTCAGCTCGCGTAGTGGCGCAGGGCGTCGAGAGCGCGGTCGGTGACATTGTCCACCGGGCCGGTCGCGTCGATACCGATCAACAGGCCCTTCGCCGCGTAGTAGGCGACCAGGGGTGCGGTCTGCTCGGCGTAGACCTCCAGCCGGTGGCGTACCGTCTCGGAGCGGTCGTCGTCCCGCTGGAACAGCTCGCCGTTGCAGCGGTCGCAGACACCTTCCAGCGCGGGCGGGTCGAAGTCGATGTGCCAGATGTGACCGCAGTTACGACACGTCCGCCGCCCGGACAGGCGCAGCACCACCTCGTCGTCGTCGACGACGAGCTCCAGGACGACGTCCAGGCGCGTGCCCATCTCCTCGAGCAGCTGGCCCAGCACCTCGGCCTGGGGCACGTTGCGGGGGAAGCCGTCGAGCAGGAAGCCCTTGGCCGCGTCGTCCTCGGCCAGCCTGTTGCGGACCATGCCGATGGTGATCTCGTCGGGGACGAGGTCGCCGGCGTCCATGTACTGCTTGGCGAGCACCCCCAGCTCGGTGCCCTCCCGGACGTTCGCCCGGAAGATGTCGCCCGTGGAAATCTTGGGAATCGACCGCGCCTGGGCGATGAAGGCGGCCTGGGTGCCCTTGCCAGCGCCCGGAGGTCCGACCAGTACGAGGCGCACTACCGCAGGAAGCCTTCGTAATTGCGGAGCATGAGCTGGCTTTCGATCTGTTTCACCGTCTCCAGCCCCACTCCGACAATGATCAGTACTGACGTTCCGGCGAACGGGAAGGGCTGCTGTTTGGTGAGGTTCAACAGCGCCAGCGGAAGGACCGTGATGGCACCGAGGAAGAGCGAGCCCGGGAGCGTGATCCTGGACAACACGCGATCGAGGTACTCCGCGGTGGGTCGTCCTGGCCGGATGCCGGGGATGAAACCGCCGTACTTCTTCATGTTGTCCGCCACCTCGGTCGGGTTGAAAGTGATGGCCACGTAGAAGTAAGTGAAGAAAACGATCAGCGCGGCATAGCTGACGAGATACAGTGGGTGGTCGCCGCGAGCCAGATAGCGCTGCTCGAAGTCCTGGAAGGCCTTGTTGTCCCAGACCTGCCCGAGCAGCTGCGGCAGCTGCAGCAGCGCGGATGCGAAGATCACCGGGATGATGCCGGCCTGGTTGACCTTGATGGGCAGGTAGGTCGAGGTGCCGCCGTACATCCGGCGGCCGATGAGACGCTTGGCATACTGCACCGGGATGCGGCGCTGCGACTGCTCGACGAAGACGACGAACACGACGATCACCAGCCCCAGCAGGCAGACGAGGGCGAAGACCACGCCACCGGCCACCTGGAGGATCCGGCTGCCCTGGGAGGGCAGCGCCGCCGCGATCGACGTGAAGATCAGGAGAGACATCCCGTTGCCCACCCCGCGGGCGGTGATCAGCTCACCCAGCCACATGATCAGGGAGGTGCCGGCGGTCATCGTGATCACGATGACCGCGATCCGGAACAGGCTGGTGTCCGGAATGATCGGCGCGGCGCAGCCGGGGAACAGGTTGCCGCTGCGGGCGAGGGCGACGATGCCGGTCGCCTGCAGAACCGCCAGCCCGATCGTCAGATAACGGGTGTACTGGGTGAGTTTCTGCTCACCGGAACTGCCTTCCTTCTTCAGCTGCTCAAGCCTGGGGATCACCACCACCAGCAGCTGAATGATGATGCTCGCCGTGATGTACGGCATGATCCCGAGCGCGAAGATGGACAGCTGCAACAGAGCGCCACCGCTGAAAAGGTTGATCAGCGAGTAGACGTTGCTGCTGTCGGCGCTCGCCGAGGACAGACAGGCGTTGATCGCCTTGGTCGACACCCCGGGGGAAGGCAGTACGCTGCCGATCCGGAACAGGATGATGATCCCGAGAGTGAAAAGCAGCTTTTTGCGCAGGTCAGGCGTGCGGAAAGCCCGTGTGAAGGCGGTGAGCACGACTCCTCCTGCTGATCGTCACGGCAAACGCACCCGGTGGACGACTGCCCTGACCGAAGATAGGACCGGCAGTGCGCGGTGTGCCGACTGTAACAGTAGAGACGGTCCACTCGTCCCGACATGGGCCTGCGGCAGGCCCGTCATCCCCGGTCACCGCGGATACGGAAGGGTGTGGAACTGTCCTCCACCTCCGGTAGCCGGCGACATCAGGCATCAACCTCGGCGTTCGAGGCGTTCGGGGTAAGGGTAACGGCAGTGCGCCGCCCGAAGCCAGCGGACTCGGGCGACGCGACGGCTCCAGCAGATCCTGGCTGCCCCGCCAGCCGTGGCCGACGGGGCAGCGGGACACCGGAGGGCAGCCCTCCAGCACCTCCGAGGCCCCGGTGGGCCAGGTCGTGTCCGGTGGATCCCTGGCCGGCGCGGGCGGCGCCCGCGCCGGCCGGCACCCACCGGATGTGGCCTAGATCTCGGTGACGCTGCCACCGACAGCGGTGATTTTTTCTTTGGCGGACGCGGAGAAAGCGTGGGCGCTCACACTCAGCGCGATCCCGATCTCTCCGTCGCCGAGCACCTTGACCAGGCTGTTACGACGGACGGCACCGGCCTGGACGAGATCGTCCAGGCCGATCTCCCCCCCGTCGGGGAACAGCTCGGCGAGCGTCGCGACGTTGACGACCTGGTACTCGGTGCGGAAGCGGTTACGGAACCCCTTGAGCTTGGGCACCCGCATGTGCAGCGGCATCTGGCCGCCCTCGAAGCGGGCCGGGACCTGCTTGCGGGCCTTGGAGCCCTTGGTGCCGCGGCCGGCGGTCTTGCCCTTGGAGGCCTCACCACGGCCGACCCGGGTCTTTGCCTTGTGGGCACCCGGCGCGGGCCGCAGGTGGTGGATCTTCAGGCTGGGCTCCCGCCGGGCATCGGCGGTCTCCGGCTCGGTTGTCTTGGTCAGCTCGCTCACGCGTCCACCTCCTCGACCCTGACGAGATGACTCACAGTAGCGATCATCCCGCGCACCTCCGGACGGTCGTCCCGTTCGGTCGTCGCGTTGATCCGGCGCAGGCCGAGGGTCCGCAGCGTCTCACGCTGGTTGCGGGTCCCGCCGATCCCCGAACGGATCTGTGTGATCTTCAGACGGGCCATCACGCACCGGCCCCGACCGTGCGGGCACGCAGCATCGCCGGCGGCGCCACGTCCTCGATGGGCAGGCCACGGCGGGCGGCGATCTCCTCGGGGCGCATCAGGCCCCGCAGCGCCGCGACAGTGGCGTGCACGATGTTGATGGGGTTCGACGAGCCAAGTGACTTCGACAGCACGTCGTGGACGCCCGCGCACTCCAGCACCGCGCGGACCGGGCCGCCGGCGATGACGCCGGTACCCGGGGATGCCGGCTTGAGCAGCACGATCCCCGCGGCGGCCTCGCCCTGGATCGGGTGCGGGATCGTCGAACCGATCCGCGGCACCTTGAAGAAGTGCTTCTTGGCCTCCTCCACGCCCTTGGCGATGGCGGCCGGCACCTCCTTGGCCTTGCCGTAGCCGACACCGACGGTGCCGTCGGCGTCCCCGACCACGACCAGGGCGGTGAAGCTGAACCGCCTACCGCCCTTGACGACCTTCGCCACCCGGTTGATGGCGACCACTCGTTCGACGTACGCGTTCTTGTCCTGGGCCGGACCGCCGCCCTGGCGGTCGCGGCGTTCCCGACGGTCAGAGCCGCCGGAGCCGCCTCCGCGGCGCTGCTGGCCTGGCATCAGTGAATCTCCCTGTTCGTTGAATATCCGCGCGTGCAGGCCCGAGGCATCAGAACTCCAGCCCACCTTCCCGGGCCGCGTCCGCCAGCGCGGCGATCCGCCCGTGGTAGGTCCGCCCGCCGCGGTCGAAGACCACCGCGGTGACGCCGGCCTTGCGGGCGCGCTCGGCGACCAGCTGGCCGACGGCCTTCGCCAGCTCGGTCTTGTCGCCGTCCACGGTACGCAGCGCGAGGTCCAGCGTGGACGCCGAGGCCAGGGTGTGGCCGGCGACGTCGTCGATGACCTGGGCGTAGATGTGGCGGGTCGAGCGGGTGACCACGAGGCGCGGGCGGACGGGCGTGCCCGAGACCTTCTTGCGTATCCGCGCGTGCCGGCGGAACTTCGCCGTACGCCGCTGGGCGCTGACACTGACAGCCATGATCCGTTCCCCTACTTCCCGGACTTGCCGACCTTGCGGCGGACGACCTCGCCCTGGTACCGCACGCCCTTGCCCTTGTACGGGTCGGGCTTGCGCAACCGCCGGATCTTGGCTGCCACCTCGCCGACCTGCTGCTTGTCGATCCCGTGAATGACGAAACGGGTCGGCGTCTGCACCTCGAACCTGATGCCCTCGGGGGCCTTCACCGGGACCGGGTGGCTGAAACCCAGAGCAAACTCCAGATCCGAGCCCCGGGCCTGCACGCGGTAGCCGACACCGACGATCTCAAGCGTCTTGGAGTAGCCGGCGGTGACGCCGGTCACCATGTTCGCCACCAGGGTGCGGGTCAGCCCGTGCAGGGCGCGCGAGCGGCGCTCGTCGTCCGGGCGGGCGACGAGCAACTGCCCGTCCTGCGCGCTGACGGTGATCGGCTCCGCCACCGAGTGGCTGAGCGTGCCCTTCGGGCCCTTGACCACGACCTCCGTGCCGTCGACGGAGACATCCACACCGCTTGGCACCGGAATCGGTAGACGTCCGATACGTGACATCGCGCGACTCCTTACCAGACGTAGGCGAGGACTTCCCCGCCTACTCTGCGCTTGTTCGCCTGCTTGTCGGTCAGCAGGCCCGACGATGTGGAAATGATCGCCACACCGAGCCCACCGAGCACCTTGGGAAGGTTGGTCGCCTTGGCGTAGACCCGCAGGCCCGGCTTGCTGATGCGCTTCACGCCGGCGATGGAGCGCTCCCGGTTCGGGCCGTACTTCAGCTCCACGACGAGGGACGCGCCAACGGTCCCGTCCGGGGGCTCCTCGACGTGCCACCCGGCGATGTAGCCCTCCTGCTGGAGGATCTCGGCGATATGCGTCTTGATCTTGCTGTTCGGCATGACCACTCGATCGTGGTATGCCCGGTTGGCGTTGCGGACACGGGTCAGCATGTCCGCAATCGGGTCTGTCATCGTCATGGGGCTGGAACCTTCCTCGCGACGGTTCCCCGCGGCGCGTAGCCGTGGGGCCTACCGCGAACGGTGGGTGGTGTGCGTCAGCTTCCGTGGCCCGCGCGGCCCGCGTCGGCGCGGCCCGTCAGGTACGACGCCCGGCGGGCTGGACGGCATCCCCGTCACGCCGGCACGACGCGCCGGGGAGCCGTTCCCGCGGGCTCTACCACGAGCTCTTGGTGACCCCGGGAAGCTCGCCGCGGTGCGCCATCTGCCGCAGGCAGACCCGGCAGAGGCCGAACGCGCGGTATACCGACCGCGGACGCCCGCACCGCTGGCAGCGGGTGTAACCCCGCACGCCGAACTTCGGCTTGCGGATCGCCTTCTCAATCAGTGCTTTCTTCGCCATCTGACCTGTTTCCTCCAGGGCCGCCGGCCGTATGAAAAAATCTTCGCACAGCCTTTGGCCGGCACTTCTTCCAGGGCCGCCGGCCGTACGAAAAAATCTTCGCACAGCCTTTGGCCGGTATCTCCTAGCGGAGGGCCGCCGGCTAGCTCTCGCGGAACGGGAAGCCCAGCGCCCGCAGCAGCGCGCGGCTCTCGTCGTCAGTGGTCGCGCTCGTGACGACCGTGATGTCCATCCCGCGGACCCGGTCGATCCGGTCGATGTCGATCTCGTGGAAGATCGACTGCTCGGTGACGCCGAAGGTGTAGTTGCCGGCGCCGTCGAACTGCTTCGGCGAGAGCCCCCGGAAGTCACGGATACGCGGGAGTGCGACCGAGACCAGCCGGTCCAGGAACTCCCACATGCGGTCGCCGCGCAGGGTCACCTTCGCCCCGATGGGCATGCCCTCACGCAGCTTGAACTGCGCGATGGACTTCTTCGCCCGCCGGACGGCCGGCTTCTGGCCGGTGATCGAGGCAAGGTCCCGCAGCGCACCGTCGATGAGCTTGGCATCCCGGGCGGCGTCCCCGACGCCCATGTTGACCACGACCTTGACCACGGTCGGGATCTGCATCACGTTCGCGTACTGGAACTGCTCGCGCAGGCCCGCCGCGATCTCCTCGCGGTACCGCTGCTTCAGCCGCGGCAGCGGACGGGCTTCAGTGGTGGTGGTTGTCATCTCTCGTTTCCTTGCAGCCTCGGCCCAACGGACGGCGATCCCCACCGCGATCCGACAGGAACGCCGTCGGCGGCCACCCGAACGCCACCGACGGCCCCTTCGATCACACCGGCTCCGCTCACACCAGCCATGCCGGCTACAGCTCGGTGCCGGTACGGCGGGAGATCCGCACCTTCGTACCGTCGTCGTTGACGCGGTAGCCGATCCGGGTGGGACGGTTGTCGGAGGGATCCACGATCATGACATTGCTGACGTGGATGGGCGCCTCCTGGGTGATGATCCCCCCGGACTGCGAACCGCGGGCCGAGGTGTCCACCCGGGTGTGCCGGGTGACCCGGTTGGCACCCTCGACGAGCACCTTGTTCTCGGTCGGGAAGGCCCTGATGACCTTCCCCCGCAGGCCCCGGTCCTTACCCGTGATGATCTGGACCGTGTCACCCTTCCTGATCTTCATTCCGGCCACGGTCACAGCACCTCCGGCGCCAGTGAAATGATCTTCATGAACTTCTTGTCACGCAACTCGCGACCAACCGGCCCGAAGATACGCGTGCCTCGGGGATCCCCGCCGTCCTTGATGAGCACGGCGGCGTTCTCGTCGAACCGGATGTAGGAGCCGTCAGGACGACGACGCTCCTTGGTAGTGCGTACGACGACCGCCTTGACCACGTCACCACGCTTGACGCCGGCCCCGGGCAGGGCGTCCTTCACGGTCCCGACGATGATGTCGCCGATGCCGGCATAACGACGCCCCGAACCACCGAGCACGCGGATGCACAGCAACTCCCTGGCACCCGTGTTGTCGGCGACCCGAAGTCGCGACTCCTGCTGGATCACTTCCCGCTCCCGAACTGCGTCGGCGCCCGCCTGCCGGCGGCCGGCTCGCTGGACCTACTGTGCGGCCCGCGGCGACACGCCGGACTCGTCGCGTCGCCGTCGGGCCATCTATCCGTCGCCTGCCACTGCCCGGGCGACGCGCCAGCCATCGTCGCGTCGCCGTCAGCGGGTCGACCTATTTGGCTTTCTCCAGAATTTCCACCACGCGCCAGCGCTTCGTCGCCGACAGCGGCCGGGTCTCCATGAGCAGGACCCGGTCGCCGACGCCGCTGGTGCTGTTCTCGTCGTGTGCCTTGATCTTCTTGGTGCGCCTGATCGTCTTACCGTAGAGCGGGTGCTGCACCCGGTCCTCGACGGCGACGACCACGGTCTTGGTCATCTTGTCGCTGACCACCAGGCCCTCGCGGACCTTGCGGAAACCGCGGCCGGCCTCCGCCGCCGGCGCGTCGTGCCCCGCGCCCGTCGCCGCGCCGTCCGTCGCCGCGCCGTCCGTTGCCGGGGTGTCCGTTGTCGGGGTGTCGTCCGTTGTCATCCCACTCACGCCCGTTCCGCCTGGGTAGCCGTCTGTGCCTGCTCGGCCTGCGCCTGGTCAGTGTCAGCCGCGACCGCCACGCCGGTTCCCACCAGCTCCGGGTCCTCGGAAAGACCCAGCTCGCGCTCGCGCAGCACCGTGTAGATACGCGCGATGTCACGCCGGACGACCCGCAGCCGGTGGTTGCTGCTGAGCTGGCCGGTCGCGGCCTGGAAACGGAGGTTGAACAGCTCCTCCTTGGCCTCCCGCAGCTTGTCCCCCAGATCCTGCCGGGACAGTGCCCGCAGCTCGTCCGCGGTCGCGGTCGCCATCACGCACCTCCCTCACGGGTGACGAAGCGGCACTTCATCGGCAGCTTGTGGATGGCGCGCCGCATCGCCTCGCGGGCCACCGGCTCGGCGACACCGGACAGCTCGAACAGCACACGCCCGGGCTTGACGTTGGAGACCCACCACTCGGGCGAGCCCTTGCCGGAGCCCATCCGGGTCTCGGCCGGCTTCTTCGTCAGCGGACGGTCCGGGTAGATGTTGATCCAGACCTTGCCGCCACGACGGATGTGACGGGTCATCGCGATACGCGCCGACTCGATCTGCCGGTTCGTCACGTAGGCCGGCTCGAGCGCCTGGATGCCGAACTCGCCGAACGCGAGCCTGGTCCCGCCCTTGGCCGCGCCGTCACGGCTAGGGTGATGCTGCTTGCGGTGTGCGACCTTACGAGGAATCAGCATCGTTCTAGCCCTCCGTCTCCTGGGTGGCCGCGCCAGCGGCAGGCCCGGCGGTGTCGGCCGGAGACGCGGCCGGTGCCGTGGAGGCCGTGGCCTCGGAGCTCGCCGGTGCCGACGTGGCCTCGGCCGCGCCGCCCGCGCCAGCGCCGCCGCCGCCGCCGCGGCCACGGCGCTCGCCCTGGCGGGCCGCCGCCCGGCCGGCGTCGGTGCCACCGGTGGTGGTACCGGACGAGCCCGACCGCGGCCCGCGGCGCGGACGCTCCCGGCGGTGCTGCCGCTGCAGCGCCTCCTGGGCCTCCCGCTCCGCCCGGCTCTGCACGACGTCACCCTTGTAGATCCAGACCTTCACGCCGATGCGCCCGAAGGTGGTCCGGGCCTCGTAGAACCCGTAGTCGATGTTGGCGCGCAGCGTGTGCAGCGGCACCCGGCCCTCACGGTAGAACTCCGAGCGGCTCATCTCGGCGCCGCCGAGGCGTCCCGAGCACTGCACCCGGATGCCCTTGGCGCCGCCCTTCATCGCCGACTGCATGGCCTTGCGCATCGCCCGCCGGAAACTGACCCGGCTGGAGAGCTGCTCGGCCACGCCCTGCGCGACGAGCTGGGCGTCCACCTCGGGGTTCTTCACCTCGAGGATGTTGAGCTGGACCTGCTTGCCGGTCAGCTTCTCCAGGTCACCACGGATGCGGTCGGCCTCGGCGCCACGGCGTCCGATGACGATCCCCGGACGGGCGGTGTGGATGTCCACCCGCAGCCGGCCCTGGGTGCGCTCGATGTCGACCCGGCTGATACCCGCGCGCTCCATGCCCCGGGACATCATCTTCCGGATCTTCACGTCCTCGCCGACATACGCCTTGTACTGCTTGTCGGCGTACCAGCGGGAGGTGAACTCCGAAGTGATACCCAGCCGGAACCCGTGCGGGTTGACTTTCTGACCCACTACCGGGTCCTCCCTGTGCTCTTCGCGCCGCGGGTTCCCGCGACCGGCGGCCGGCTCTCCACGACAACCGTGATGTGGCTGGTCCGCTTGCGGATCCGGTAGGCACGGCCCTGGGCCCGCGGCCGGATACGCTTGAGGGTCGGGCCCTCGTCGACGAAGGCCTCACCGACCCAGAGCGTGGCCGGGTCGAGGCCGTGGTTGTGCTCGGCGTTGGCCACCGCGCTCGCGACCACCTTGTAGACGTCCTCGCTGGCCGCCTGCGGGGCGAACCGGAGGATGTCGAGGGCTTCGCGGGCCGAGCGGCCACGCACCAGGTCGATGACCCGACGGGCCTTCGTCGGCGACACCCGGACGTAACGGGCCGACGCGCGGGCGCCCGCCAGCCCGGAACGGGTCACCCCGTCGACAAGAGCGTCAGCCACGGCGTGACCTCCGGTCCTCCTTGACATGGCCACGGAAGGTCCGCGTCGGCGCGAACTCGCCGAGCTTGTGGCCGACCATTCCCTCGGTGATGAACACCGGGACGTGCTTGCGACCGTCGTGCACGGCGATCGTGTGACCGAGCATGTCCGGGATCACCGTCGAACGTCGCGACCAGGTCTTGATGACGTTCTTCGTGCCCTTGGCGTTCTGCACGTCCACCTTCTTGAGCAGGTGGTCGTCGACGAACGGGCCCTTCTTCAGACTGCGTGGCATGGCGTGTGTCTCCTCCTTCCCGCTCAGAATCGGTGGTCGGACGTTGGGTGCCGCCGGGTGTGCGCCATCGTGATCACCGCCGCCTGTTCTGCTTCCGACGACGGACGATCAGCGCGTCGCTCGCCTTTCGGGTCCTGCGGGTGCGCCCCTCCGGACGGCCCTTCGGGTTCACCGGGTGGCGGCCACCGGAGGTCTTGCCCTCACCACCACCGTGCGGGTGGTCGACCGGGTTCATCGCCACGCCGCGGACGGTGGGGCGACGGCCCTTCCAGCGCATCCGGCCGGCCTTGCCCCAGTTGATGTTGCTCTGCTCGGCGTTGCCGACCTCCCCGACCGTGGCCCGGCAGCGGACGTCGACGTTGCGGATCTCCCCGGACGGCATCCGCAGCTGGGCGAAGGGACCGTCCTTGGCGACCAGCTGGACGCTCGCCCCCGCACTGCGCGCGATCTTCGCGCCGCCACCGGGACGCAGCTCGATGGCGTGCACCACGGTGCCGGTGGGGATGTTGCGCAGCGGGAGGGCGTTGCCGGGCTTGATGTCGGCGGTCGGGCCCGAGGCGACCACGTCACCCTGCCGGAGCTTCACCGGGGCGAGGATGTAGCGCTTCTCCCCGTCGGCATAGTGCAGCAGGGCGATCCGGGCGGTGCGGTTCGGGTCGTACTCGATGTGGGCGACCTTGGCCGGCACGCCGTCCTTGTCCCGCCGGAAGTCGATCAGACGGTAGGCGCGCTTGTGGCCACCGCCCTGGTGCCGGGTGGTAATGCGCCCGTGGACGTTGCGGCCGCCCTTGGAGTGCAGCGGGCGGACCAGCGACTTCTCCGGGTGGTCACGAGTGATCTCGACGAAGTCGGACACGCTCGCACCGCGGCGCCCCGGCGTCGTCGGCTTGTACCTACGAATCCCCATCGTCACCCACCGTGTCCTCGTCCCCGCGGGCCAGGCCCGGTGAGGCCCTGGCCGCGGACGGCTGCGTACTCGTCGGTCTGCATGTCACGCACCGGGACCCCCGAAGATCTCGATGGAGTCCCCCGGCGCCAGCGCGACCATGGCCCGCTTGGTGGACTTGCGCTGCCCCCAGCCGGTGCGGGTGCGCTTGCGCTTGCCCACCCGGTTGCTGGTGTTGACGCTGAGGACCCGGACGTTGAATATCCGCTGGACCGCGATCTTGATCTCGGTCTTGTTCGCGTCCGGGCGGACGATGAAGGTGTAGACGTTCTCGTCCAGCAGGCCGTAGCTCTTCTCGGAGACGACCGGCTTGATGATCACGTCACGCGGGTCGGCACTCACTTGGTCTCCTCCTCGGCTACCGCGTCCTCGGCTGCCGCGTCCTCGGCTGCCGCGTCCGCGTCGGCACCGGCCGGTGCCGACGGCTCGTCGGAAGCGGTCCGCGCACCGCGGGAGACCGGCGTCAGCGCCCGGTCCACGAACGTGGCCAGTGCGCCGCGGGTGAACACCACGTCGTCGCTGACCAGCACGTCGTAGGTGTTGAGCTGGCCGGGGTCGAGCAGGTGCACGCTGGGGAGGTTGCGCAGGCTCTTCCAGGTGCGCTCGTCGGCGTGGTCGACCACCACCAGCACCCGCCGGACGTCCGCGATCGTCCGCAGCGCGACGCGCGCGGCCTTCGTCGACGGCGCGTCACCGCTGACGAACGATGACACGACGTGCACCCGGCCGCCGCGCGCCCGGTCGGACAGGGCCCCGCGCAACGCGGCGGCCTTCATCTTCTTCGGCGTCCGCTGGTCGTAGGAACGCGGCTTGGGGCCGTGCACGACGCCACCGCCGGTGAACTGCGGGGCGCGCAGCGAGCCCTGCCGGGCCCGGCCGGTGCCCTTCTGCCGGTACGGCTTGCGCCCACCGCCGCGGACCTCGCCGCGGGTGCGGGTGGAGTGGGTCCCCTGCCGGGCCGCGGCGAGCTGCGCCACCACCACCTGGTGGATGAGCGGCACGTTCAGCGGCACGTCGAAGATCTCACCCGGCAGGTCGACGCTGCCGCCCTCGCCACCGGCGGGGGCGTGCACGACGACCGTGCGGGTCTGTGGCAGCGCGCTCCGCTCGTCGTCGGCGGCCCGTGACCGCCGGCGCGCCGTCACTGCGCTCATGCCGATACCTCCTCGCTGGACGTCGCGGCGTCACCGGTGGCGGATGCCGCGGCCGGCTCGGCGACGGGCTCGAAGTCCGCCGGCGCGGGCCGCTTGGCCGCGCTGCGGACGAGCACCAGGCCGCCGTCCGGGCCGGGAACCGCGCCCTTGATCAGCAGGAAGCCGCGCTCGGTGTCGACGGCATGGATGGTCAGGCCGGCGATGGTGACCCGCTCGTGCCCCATCCGCCCGGCCATCCGCAGGCCCTTGAAGACGCGGCCGGGGGTGGCGCACCCGCCGACCGAGCCGGGCGAGCGGTGCTTGCGCTCGACGCCGTGGCCGGCGCCGAGGCCCTTGAAGCCGTGCCGCTTCATCACACCGGCGAAGCCCTTGCCCTTGGACGTGCCGGTCACGTCCACGATGCCGCCCGCGGAGAAGATCTCACCGGTCAGTTCCTGGCCGGGGCGGTAGTTGGTGGCGTCCGCGGTGCGCAGCTCCACCAGATGCCGCCGCGGCGGGACCCCGGCGCGCGCGAAGTGACCGCGCAGCGGCTGGGTCACCCGGCGGGAGTCGATCTCGCCGTAGCCGAGCTGGACCGCCGAGTAGCCGTCCCGGTCGGATGTCCTGACCTGCGTCACCACGTTCGGCCCGGCCTTGACGACCGTGACCGGGACGACGCGGTTGTTCGCGTCCCATACCTGGGTCATCCCGAGCTTGGTGCCCAGGAGCCCCCTGTAGTTGCGATTGAGCATGACTGCGCCGGCCCCTTTAAAGCTTGATCTCGATGTCGACACCGGCGGGAAGGTCGAGGCGCATCAGCGAGTCGACCGTCTTCGGTGTCGGGTCAAGAATGTCGATCAGCCGCTTGTGCGTACGCATCTCGAAGTGCTCGCGGCTGTCCTTGTACTTGTGCGGCGACCGGATCACGCAGTAGACGTTCTTCTCCGTCGGCAGCGGCACCGGTCCCGCGACCTGCGCACCAGTCCGCGTCACCGTCTCGACGATCTTGCGGGCCGAGCTGTCGATGATCTCGTGGTCGTAGGCCTTGAGCCGGATGCGGATCTTCTGTGCCGCCATGGTGGGCTTCGCCTGTCCTGTCTGTCTCGTCCGGCTGGCAGGCCCCACAGGGTCCGTTCCTTCGCCGGAGCTGCCGCCGGATGTACCGCTTGTTGTCAGGTGCGTGCACCGTGCAAGCGGCGGGCCGTATGCCCTGGATGAGGCATAGTGGGCCCGCCGCCGCGGTGGCTACTTCAGGATCTTGGTGACGCGACCGGCACCGACGGTACGACCGCCCTCGCGGATGGCGAACCGCAGGCCTTCCTCCATGGCGATCGGCTGGATGAGCTCGACCGTCATCTCCGTGTTGTCGCCCGGCATGACCATCTCGGTGCCCTCGGGGAGGGTCACCACACCGGTCACGTCGGTGGTACGGAAGTAGAACTGCGGGCGGTAGTTGTTGAAGAATGGAGTGTGACGACCACCCTCGTCCTTGCTGAGGATGTAGACCTGAGCCTCGAAGTTGGTGTGCGGCGTGATCGACTTCGGCTTGGTGACGACCTGGCCGCGCTCGACGTCCTCGCGCTTCACACCGCGCAGGAGCAGGCCGACGTTGTCGCCGGCACGCCCCTCGTCAAGCAGCTTGCGGAACATCTCCACGCCGGTGACGGTCGTCGTGGTGACGTCCGGCCGGATGCCGACGATCTCGACCGTCTCGCTGACCTTGACCACACCGCGCTCCACACGACCAGTGACGACCGTGCCACGACCGGTGATCGTGAAGACGTCCTCGATCGGCATGAGGAAGGGCTTGTCGATGTCACGCTCGGGCTCCGGGATGGAGTCGTCGACAGCCTGCATGAGCTCGAGGAGCTTGGCTCCCCACTCCTTGTCGCCCTCCAGCGCCTTGAGCGCCGAGACCCGCACCACCGGCACGTCGTCGCCGGGGAACTCGTACGAGCTCAGCAGCTCCCGGACCTCCAGCTCGACGAGCTCGAGGATCTCCTCGTCGTCGACCATGTCGGCCTTGTTCAGCGCCACGACGATGTAGGGCACGCCGACCTGGCGGGCGAGCAGCACGTGCTCCTTGGTCTGCGGCATCGGGCCGTCGGTCGCCGAGACGACGAGGATCGCGCCGTCCATCTGCGCCGCGCCGGTAATCATGTTCTTGATGTAGTCGGCGTGGCCGGGGCAGTCGACGTGAGCGTAGTGCCGGTTGTCGGTCTGGTACTCGACGTGGGCGATCGAGATCGTGATGCCGCGGGCCTTCTCCTCCGGCGCCTTGTCGATCTGGTCGAACGGCGTGAAGGGGTTCAGGTCCGGGTGCGCGTCGTGCAGGACCTTGGTGATGGCCGCGGTCAGCGTGGTCTTGCCGTGGTCGATGTGACCGATGGTCCCGATGTTGACATGCGGCTTGTTCCGCTCGAACTTCTGCTTCGCCACGGGTGTCCCTCCAAGGACGGGTGGTGTCGTGCCGTGCTGGTGGTCCTGGGACCGCCGGCGGCGCGGGAGAAGGGATCGCGCCGCCTGCCGGCCACTTGTAGCCTGCTAATGATCAATAGTGGCGCCGGGCCCGTGAGTGGCCCCCGGACGGGGCCGCCGCGCCCGGCCACCGGTCACTCCCCGCGCGCCTTCGCGATGATCTCCTTCGCGACTCCCGCCGGAACCTCGGCGTAGGAGTCGAACTGCATCGAGTAGACGGCCCGTCCCGAGGTCTTCGAGCGCAGGTCCCCGACGTAGCCGAACATCTCCGACAGCGGGACGATCGCCTTGACGATGCGCGCGCCGGACCGTTCGTCCATCGCCTGGATCTGCCCGCGCCGCGAGTTCAGGTCGCCGATCACGTCACCCATGTAGTCCTCGGGGGTGGTGACCTCGACCGCCATCATCGGTTCGAGCAGCACCGGGTCGGCCCGCCGCGCCGCCTCCTTGAACGCCATCGAACCGGCGATCTTGAAAGCGAGCTCGGACGAGTCGACGTCGTGGTACTGGCCGTCGAGCAGGGTGACCTTTACGTCGACGAGGGGGTAGCCGGCGAGCACGCCGAACTCCATCGCCTCCTGGCAGCCGGCGTCGACCGAGGGGATGTACTCACGCGGGATGCGGCCACCGGTGACCTTGTTCTCGAACTCGTAGCCGCCGCCGTCGCCGCCGGAGGGCTCGAGATCGATGATCACGCGGGCGTACTGCCCGGAGCCACCGGTCTGCTTCTTGTGCGTGTAGTCGACCTTCTCGACCTTGCGCCGGATGGTCTCCCGGTAGGCGACCTGCGGCTTGCCGACGTTGGCGGCGACACCGAACTCGCGGCGCATCCGGTCGACGAGCACGTCCAGGTGCAGCTCGCCCATGCCGGCGATGATCGTCTGCCCGGTCTCGTCGTCGGTGCGGACCTGGAAGGTCGGGTCCTCCTCGGCCAGCCGGCCGATGGCCGTGCCCAGCTTCTGCTGGTCGGCCTTGGTCTTCGGCTCGATCGCGACGCTGATGACCGGCGCCGGGAAGGTCATCGACTCCAGGATGACCGGAGCGTTCGGGTCACACAGCGTGTCACCGGTCGTGGTGTTCTTCAGACCGACGACCGCGACGATCTGGCCCGCGCCGACGCCCTCGCGGTCCTCCCGGTGGTTGGCGTGCATCTGGAGGATGCGGCCGATGCGCTCCTTGCGGTCCTTGGTGGAGTTCAGCACCGGGGAGCCCGAGGTGAGCCGGCCGGAGTAGACCCGGATGTAGGTCAGCTTCCCGACGTAGGGGTCAGTCATGATCTTGAAGGCGAGTGCGGCGAACGGCTCGCTCTCGTCCGGCTCACGGGAGACCTCGGTGTCCTCCCGGCCGATGGCGTGACCGACCGTGACACCGATGTCCAGCGGGCTCGGGAGGAAGTCGACGACGGCGTCGAGCATGGGCTGCACGCCCTTGTTCTTGAACGCCGACCCACACAGCACCGGGTTGAGCGAACCGGCCAGCGTGCCCCGGCGCAGCGCCGCCCGCAGCTGCTCCTCGGTCGGTTCCTCGCCCTCGAGGTAGAGCTCCATCAGGGCGTCGTCGTTCTCGGCGACGGTCTCGATGAGCTTGTCCCGCCACTCCTGCGCGGCCTCCAGGTGGTCACGCGGGATGTCGACGGTCTCGTAGGAGGCGCCCTTGTCCTCGGTGTGCCAGAGCAGGCCCTTCATCTGGATCAGGTCGATGACGCCCTTGAAGTCGGCCTCGACGCCCCAGGGCAGCTGGATGACGGCCGGGGTCGCGGCGAGCCGGTCGACCATCATCTCCACGCACCGGTGGAACTCCGCGCCGACCCGGTCCATCTTGTTGACGAACGCGATCCGCGGGACGTTGTAACGGTCGGCCTGGCGCCAGACGGTCTCGCTCTGCGGCTCCACACCGGCCACGGCGTCGAAGACGGCGACCGCACCGTCGAGCACCCGCAGCGACCGCTCCACCTCGACGGTGAAGTCGACGTGCCCCGGAGTGTCGATGATGTTGATGGTGTGGCCGCGCCAGGTACAGGTGGTGGCGGCGGAGGTGATGGTGATCCCCCGCTCCTGCTCCTGCTCCATCCAGTCCATCGTGGCGCCGCCGTCGTGGACTTCACCGATCTTGTAGTTGACGCCGGTGTAGAACAGGATCCGCTCGGTGGTCGTGGTCTTGCCCGCGTCGATGTGGGCCATGATCCCGATGTTGCGGGTCGCGGCCAGCGCGGCACGTACGTCAGCAGACATTGTTGGTTACCAGCGGTAGTGGGCGAAGGCTCGGTTGGACTCCGCCATCTTGTGGGTGTCCTCGCGCCGCTTCACGCTCGCGCCGAGACCGTTACTGGCGTCGATCAGCTCGTTCATGAGGCGCTCGGTCATGGTCTTCTCGCGGCGCTGCCGGGCGTAGCCGACCAGCCAACGCAGCGCGAGGGTGGTGCTCCGGCTCGTGCGCACCTCGACCGGTACCTGGTAGGTGGCGCCACCGACCCGGCGGCTGCGCACCTCCAGCGTCGGCTTGACGTTGTCGAGAGCGCGCTTGAGCGTGACCACGGGGTCGTTGCCGGTCTTCTCCCGAGCGCCCTCGAGCGCCCCGTAGACGATCCGTTCGGCCAGCGACTTCTTACCGCTGAGCAGAACCTTGTTGACCAGCGCTGTCACCAGCGGTGAGCCGTAGACCGGATCGACGACGACGACGTGCTTGGGAGCCGGGCCCTTGCGTGGCATCAGGCCTTCTCCTTCTTTGCTCCGTACTTGCTGCGCGCCTGCTTGCGGTTGCGGACACCCTGCGTGTCCAGCGTCCCGCGAACGATCTTGTAGCGGACGCCCGGAAGGTCCTTCACCCGGCCGCCGCGCACCAGGACGATCGAGTGCTCCTGCAGGTTGTGCCCCACCCCCGGGATGTAGGCGGTGACCTCTATCCCGCTGTGGAGCCGGACCCGGGCGACCTTGCGCAGCGCCGAGTTCGGCTTCTTGGGCGTGGTCGTGTAGACGCGGGTGCACACGCCACGGCGCTGCGGGCTCCCCTTGAGCGCCGGGGTCTTGGTCTTCTCGACCTTGTCCTGCCGGCCCTTGCGGACCAGCTGCTGGATCGTCGGCAACGCCGCTCCCGTTCCTCTTCCGTTCCTGCCGGTACCTGCCGTCATCTCATCTGTGTCCGACCCACGCTGTCCGACCCACGCGGTCGGGCGTGTCGCGACCCCCGGGAACAGCCCGACAACTGGGACGGTCTGCCATGGGAGTACGCCCGCCCGCCTTGGTGAAGGCCGGGCCACCCTCGGCACCACGGGCCCGGCAGGACGGGCCACGGTGCCACGGGACGGCCATGGGATGGCGCAGGACACAGGTCAACCTTGCAACGCACAGCGCCGCAGAAAGCGAGACTACAGACCCGTCGACGGCTGTGTCGAATCGGGGTACCCCACGTGCCACTGGTAGCCGGATCCCCCGCGCTGCCGGAACCGCCGGAACCGCCGGCAGCAGCGGGATCTTCGGCGCGCATCCCCTGGTCGACGATGCCGCACAGGCCGTTTGTTGTGATGGCGGCGTCCATCTGATGTGACAGCGTTGCTGGATGGTGCGCGGGCCGCTGCCCCCGGCAGCTTGGCCGGCCCGGCGGTTCCAGCCCGGCGGTGTCAGTCCGGCAGCTTCCGCAGCTTGCAGACGAAGAAGCCCTCGAACGCCGGGCCTGGCAGGATGCGCCGGGCGTCGGCGAGCGCCGGATGGAAGGTCTCGGTCCGCCAGTGGCGCAGGCCTGGCCGCCACGCGTCCGGCGCGGAGCCGTCGATGTCGACCTCGATCGGGCACACCTCGACGGGATGGTGGCGCAGCAGGTAGCTCAGCGGCGCCTCGTTCTCCTCCGGGCCGAACGTGCAGGTGGAGTACACCAGGATGCCGCCGGGACGCAGCAGCCGGCAGGCCGCCACCAGCATCTTGCGCTGCAGCCAGCCGTAGTCGGTCACCCGCTGCTCGGTCCAGTACCGCAGCGCCGAGGACGACCGCAGGTCGACCAGGCCCTCGCCGCTGCACTGGGCGTCCAGCAGCACCCGGTCGAAACGCTCCGTTATGAACTTGTCGGCGTACTGCGCCGGGTGACAGCTCGTCTCGGCCAGGCGGACGTGGAACTGCCGGGTGACCGCGCGCAGCTTCTCCAGCCGGGGCGCGATGCCGTCGTTGGCCCACAGCCGCGCGTCGTTACCGACCAGTGCCGCGATGTGCGCCGTCTTGCCGCCCGGCGCCGCGCACAGATCGATGATCGATTCGGCGGGCGCGGGCGCGAGGGCCAGCGCCGGCACCAGGCTGGAGATGTTCTGGATGTAGGCGTGACCGCCGCCGAACACCTCCGAGCCCGACAGCACCCGCTTGTCGCCGCGCAGGAGGTAGCCGTCGGGGCACCAGTCGAGCGGGTCGAGGACGAGCCCGAGATCCCCGATGGCGCGGTGGACCGCCGCCGCACCCAGCGGTGAGAGCCGGTTGACCCGGACGCCGGGACGGCGGTCCAGGCAGAGCCGCTCGACCACCTCGGGCTCGGCGAGCTGGAGGATCTCGGACAGCCGCCGTACGAACAGCGCCCGCTTCCGGCTCACCCAGCCCCCCGCCACGTCCTGCCCGCGCGCCACCACGGGTACGCCAGCCCGGCGACACCGCCGCCGCCGCCAAAATACCCACCGCGCACCCACAGCGCGGCCGGGCCCCACCCAGCCACGGCATACCTGGTTGACACCTGGTGATACCTGGCTGTAACTGGCCGGTGACCAACCGGCACCTGGCCGCGGCGGCCGGGCCCCGTCCAGCCCCGGCGCCGGTGGCGGCCCTGAGATATCCGCCACATCGGGTGCACGGGGCGTCACATACGAAGCGTCGCGGGCTCGACCGGACGAGACGCGGCCGGGACCACCGGCCTCACGCCAGGCATACCGCCGCCGGCGGGATGGCCGCAAACGCCCGGCCGGCGGCCACACCCCCCGGGCCGTCCGATTACCGACCACGGCGGTGTACAGCAGCCGACGAACCGCTTTTCCCGGGCCGCCACCGGCCAGCCCGGCCGCCCCTGCCGGCGCCCCCGCCACCTGCGAAAACACCGCGGACCGGCCGGCCGGCAAAAAATCCGCCGGCACGTCACAACCTTTGTCGCAGCGCACATGTCGTGCTCGAGACCGAATACCCGAGTACCGCGAAATCTGTGAGCCGATTCATGATGTTGAATCCTTGCCCGGTAATCGGCGCCCCGATAACTTCGGCTTTGCCACCGCCACGTCCAGCCGATCCCGATGGAGGACAAATGTCTAGTTCCTTCCCCTTTCCCAGCCATACGGAAATTAGCTCGTCAAGCGCTTTCGGGCTGGTCATAGAAATATCCGACGCCGTCGAGATATCCGTCTTCCGCGGCACCGAGGAAATCCCCGGGAAAACCCCTCCGGTATGGCCGGACACCCGTGCCGGGCGGTGGGAAGAAGACCACGGCGACCAGCCCGTGAGCACCCGCCCCGGCCCGGGCGACGCCGTCAGGGCGGATTCCGGCACCGCTGTCGACACGGCCCCCGACAGCGCTGCGGACGCAACCAGAACCACGCACCGCGACGACTGACCCCCACAACCGGCACCAGGCAGGCGGCTCACAATGACGACATCTCGCCGGTCGTCCACCGGGACCAACAGGTGGACCGGGCAGCCGGCCCACCAGCAGACCTCGGCGGAGACGGCATTCCCGAAGACCACCGCCGGTGTGTCCTGGCTGTACGGGCGCCTCTTCGCCTGGCTCACCGGAAATCCCGCGGCCGCCCGCGTCGAATATTTCATCCGGGACCAGAACAGGGCGGCCGCCACACACGCCGCTCTTTCCCTGCTGGGCTCGTCGGCCCTGGTGGCCGCTCCGTTCGCGATCCGGGACCTGATCGACAGCTGGCTGCTGCTGCTGCGGACGGACGGCATACTCCTCCCGGTCATCCTCATCCTCGGCGCCTTTGTGCTCAGCGCCGTGGTGTCGGCCCTGCGATACATACTGGTCAGTTATTTCAGCGAGAAACTCGCCCTGCGAATCCGGCGCGACCTGTACCAGCACGCGATCGCGCTGCCGTTCCCCCACGTCGCCCGGGCCCGGCACGGGGACGTCGTCGCCCTGTTCACCATCGACACCGCCAGGGTGCGCGCGGCCGCCGCCGTCTGCCTGCCGGCCATCGCGACCATGGCGGTCGAACTCGTCGTGGCCGGGGTGGTCGCCTGCCTGCTCCAGTGGCGTCTCGCGTTCGCCGTGGCCGTGATCGGCGTGGTCCCGCTCGTCCTGCTGCGCCTGGTGCGTGAGCGCGTCCGGGCCATCTCCCGGGTGGAAGGCGAACGGCTCAGCCGGCTGGTCGATCATCTCATCGAGCTGACCGGGCCAGCGGGAGCGCTGCACCTGCGCGCCTTCCGCGCGCAGCACACCGGCCAGGAGGAGTTCGACCGGCTGGGCGCGGCCATTGCGACGGCCGCTCGCACCCGCGTGCAGGTCTTCGCCCGCCTGCAGCTCATCGCCGCGGCCAGCTCGGTGCTGGCGACCATGACCGTGATCGGGCTCGGGGTGTGGCTCACCCTGAACCAGACGATGACGGTCGGCACCTTCGTGGCCTTTCTCAGCGTGCTCCTGCTGGCGTTCCGTTCCATCGCCGGCTTCGCCGACCTGCGTACCCAGCTCTTCGACGGCGAGGCCTCCCTCGTCCGCATCCTGGATTTCCTCGACATCCCGCTGGGGACGGCGCCGGCCGGCGGCCGCAGCAACGTCAGGCCGCTGACCACGGCCGACCGGCCGCATCCACCCAGGGACAGCACGCCACCGGCGGGCCCGGCGGCCACCGGCTCCGAGGACGCCGGACGGCCACCGGTCCACGGCGATCTCGTCCTGGAGAACGTCTCCTACTCCTACGCGCCCGGCGTGCCCGCCCCCAGGTGGGCGCTGCGCGGCGTCGACGTCGTCGTGGGCCGCGGCGAGATGGTGGCCGTCGTCGGGTTCAGCGGCGCCGGGAAGACCACGCTGTGCCATCTCGCCAGCGGCCTGCTCACCCCCACCAGCGGGCGTGTCCTGCTCGGCGGCTGCGACGCCGGCGGGCTGTCCCCCGCCGCGGCCCGGGCCGCGGTCGGCCTGGTGTCGCAGGAGCCGTTCGTCCAGCGTCGCAGCGTCGCCGAGAACCTCCGCTTCGGCAGCCCGGCCGCGGCGACCGACGAGCTGTGGGCCGCGCTGGAGGCGACCGGGCTGGTCACGCTCGTGCGTTCGCTGCCGGAGGGGATTCACACCCCGCTGGGGCACAACGGCCACCAGATCTCCGGCGGGGAGCGGCAACGGCTGTCCATCGCCCGCGTACTGGTCCAGAACCCGCGGACCGTCATCCTCGACGAGGCGACGTCGAACCTCGACGCGCTGACCGAGGACCTGCTGCGCGCCTCCCTGGAACGTCTGCTCGCCGAGCGAAGCTGCCTCGTCGTGGCCCACCGGGCGACGATGACCGTTGCCGCCGACCGCATCTACGTGCTGGAGAACGGCACGGTGATGGAGGCCGGGCCACACGACCGGCTCGTCCGCAGCGGCGGTGTCTACGCCCGGCTGGCCCGCGGCCCGGCCGAGCACGCCCTGCGGAAGAGCAGGAACGGCGTCCGGTAGAGGGGCCAGCGGAGGAAAGCGCCGGTGGTCAGAAGAGCAGGTCGTCCCAGTCGACGGTGACCGGGATCGGGTTGGTGACCTCAGGCGCTCCGCCGGCCTCGTCCTTCATGAACGTGCCCAGGTGCTTGTAGAGCAGGGTCGCCCGGTCGAGCGCGTAGCGTTCGATGCTCGTGACGCCGTCGTTGTCGAGCCGGGTGATCCAGTAGTGCGCGATGCCGGCCCTGGCGTATTCACCGAGCTTGTCGGTGGTGTCCTGGGTCTCCGAACCCGGCAACACGATCTCGATGACGAGCAGGGCGTGCTCCGCGCGGAGACGTTCGCCGGCCGCGCGGTCGAGACAGCGGTAGAGGATCACATCCGGGCGGCGGTTGAGCAGCGGGATGTCACGCAGCCGGAGATCGACGTCGTTGTTGACGGCCAGGCATCCGTGGCCGCGGGCCATCGCGCGCCGTGCGTGCCGTTCCAGCAGGTTGGCGAGGCGACGGCCGGCGGTCTGATGATCCGGAGTCGGCGCCTCACAGAAGACGACGTAGCCGTCGACGATCTCGATCGCCCTGGCGATCTCCTCGGGCAGCGCCTCGTACTCCGCGGCGGTCACCCGCGCGGGCTGCGGCTGTATACGGAGCAGCCAGCTGTCCTCCGGCAGTGCCGTCGTCATCGCCGTCTCCTCCTCGGCATCGTGCCGATGCGGTGCTCCCCTCGGCATCGTGCCGATGCGGTGCTTCCCTGGTGCAGGCCGGCAGATCTACCCGGCGCTGTCCAGCGTAGTGCCGTACCAGGCAACGTCTGCCCTGTTGACCGATGGCCAGGCGCGAGGCCGGATCCACACAGCAACGCGGCCCGGGTGAACGTCCGGCAGGGACGCCCACCCGGGCCGCCTGGAGCACTTGCGTGGCAGGAACTACCGGGTAGCGAGAACTACCGGTAGTCGCCGCCGGTGCTGCGGTAGTCGAAGTCGTCCAACGGGACGGCCTGGCCGCTGCCGGTGCCGAACGCGCCGTACTCCACGGTCGCGCCCTCCTCGTAGCCGCTGACCGAGTACACCGACGCCCGTGCCTCCTCGGTCGGCTCGACCCGGATGTTGCGGTACCGCGAGATGCCGGTACCCGCCGGGATGAGCTTGCCGATGATGACGTTCTCCTTCAGGCCGACCAGCGAGTCCGACCGGGCGTTGATCGCGGCGTCGGTGAGCACCCGGGTCGTCTCCTGGAAGGATGCGGCCGACAGCCACGACTCGGTCGCCAGGGACGCCTTGGTGATCCCCATCAGGACCGGACGGGCCGAAGCCGGCTGACCGCCGGTCTCGACCACCCGACGGTTCTCCTCCTCGAACCGGGCCCGCTCGACCAGCTCGCCCGGCAGGAGCGTGGTCTCCCCCGACTCCAGCACGTTCACCCGCTTGAGCATCTGCCGGATGATGATCTCGATGTGCTTGTCGTGGATCGACACACCCTGCGAGCGGTACACCTCCTGCACCTGGTCGACCAGGTGGAGCTGCACCTGACGCGGGCCGAGGATGCGCAGCACCTCGTGCGGGTCGACCGCGCCGTCGACGATCTTCTGACCGACGGCGATGCGCTGGCCCTCCTCGACCTTCAGCCGCGACCGGCGGGAGACCGGGTAGGCGATCTCCTCGCTGCCGTCGTCGGGGATGACCACGACCTTGACGGTCTTCTCGGTCTCCTCGATGCGCACCCGCCCGGAGACCTCGCTGATCGGGGCCTTGCCCTTGGGGGAACGGGCCTCGAACAGCTCCACGACACGGGGCAGCCCCTGGGTGATGTCGTCGCCGGCGACGCCACCGCTGTGGAAGGTACGCATCGTCAGCTGGGTGCCGGGCTCACCGATGGACTGGGCGGCGACGATACCGACGGCCTCGCCGACGTCGACGAGCTTGCCCGTGGCCAGCGACCGGCCGTAGCACTGCGCGCAGACACCCATCCGGGCCGCGCAGGTGAGGGCGGAACGCACCTTCACCGACTCGATCCCGGCATCGATGATCTTGCTGATGACCACGTCGCCGAGGTCGGTGCCGGCCGGTACCACCACGTCACCGGCGGCGTTCGCCGCGTCCGAGGCGAGCGTGCGCGCGTAGGCCGCGGTCTCGGCGTAACGGTCGCGGACGAGCACGCCGTCCGCTCCCTTGCGCGCGATGCGGGTGGCGATGCCGCGCTCGGTGGCGCAGTCGTCCTCACGGACGATGACGTCCTGGCTGACGTCGACCAGACGCCGGGTGAGGTACCCGGAGTCCGCGGTCCGCAGCGCCGTGTCGGCCAGGCCCTTGCGGGCGCCGTGCGTGGAGATGAAGTACTCCACCACGCTCAGCCCCTCGCGGAAGTTCGCCTTGATCGGACGCGGGATGATCTCGCCCTTGGGGTTGGCGACCAGTCCGCGCATCCCGGCGAGCTGCCGGATCTGCATCATGTTCCCGGCGGCCCCGGAGTTGACCAGCACGGCGACCGGATTGGTCTCCGGGAAGTTGGCCTCCATGGCCTCGGCGACCTTGTTCGTCGCCTCGTTCCAGATCTGGACCAGTTCGGCGCGGCGCTCGTCGTCGGAGAGGAAGCCTCGGTCGAACTGCTTCTGCACTCGTTCGGCCCGCTGCTCGTACTCGTCGAGGATCTGCGCCTTGTTCGGCGGCGCGACAACGTCCTCGATCGCGACGGTCACCCCCGAGCGGGTGGCCCAGTAGAAGCCGGCGCTCTTCAGCGCGTCCAGCGTCGCGGCCACCTGGATCTTCGGGTAGCGCTCCGCCAGGTCGTTGACGATCGCGGCCTGGGCCTTCTTGTTCATCAGGTAGTTCAGGAACGGGTAGCCCTCGGGGAGCGCCTGGTTGAGCAGGCAGCGGCCGAAGGTGGTCTCCAGGGTGAACGGGTCGCCGGCTGCCCAGCCGGGCGGCGGGGCCCAGTCCAGCGGCGGCGTGGTGTCGCGTAGCCGGACCTTGATCTTCGCCTGTAGCTCGATCTCCCGCGCGTCGAAGGCCATCTGCGCCTCGGCCACGCTGGAGAACGCCCGCCCCTCGCCGCGGGCGCCCACGGCCAGCCGGCTGAGGTGGAACACCCCGGTCACCATGTCCAGGCTCGGCATGGCCAGCGGACGCCCGGACGCCGGCGAGAGGATGTTGTTGCTCGACAGCATCAGGATGCGCGCCTCGGCCTGCGCCTCCGCGGACAGCGGCAGGTGCACGGCCATCTGGTCCCCGTCGAAGTCCGCGTTGAACGCGGTGCAGACCAGCGGGTGGATCTGGATGGCCTTGCCCTCGACGAGCTGCGGCTCGAACGCCTGGATGCCCAGCCGGTGCAGGGTCGGCGCGCGGTTGAGCAGCACGGGGTGCTCGGTGATGACCTCTTCGAGCACGTCCCAGACGACCGGGCGGGCCCGCTCCACCATGCGCTTGGCCGACTTGATGTTCTGCGCGTGGTTGAGGTCGACCAGCCGCTTCATCACGAACGGCTTGAACAGCTCCAGGGCCATCTGCTTGGGCAGGCCGCACTGGTGCAGCTTGAGCTGCGGGCCGACGACGATGACCGAACGGCCGGAGTAGTCGACGCGCTTGCCCAGCAGGTTCTGCCGGAACCGGCCCTGCTTGCCCTTGAGCATGTCCGACAGCGACTTCAGCGGACGGTTGCCCGGCCCGGTCACCGGCCGGCCGCGGCGGCCGTTGTCGAACAGCGCGTCGACGGCCTCCTGCAGCATCCGCTTCTCGTTGTTGACGATGATCTCGGGCGCGCCGAGGTCGAGCAGCCGCTTGAGCCGGTTGTTCCGGTTGATCACCCGGCGGTAGAGGTCGTTGAGGTCGGACGTGGCGAACCGGCCACCGTCGAGCTGCACCATCGGGCGCAGGTCCGGCGGGATCACCGGGACGCAGTCGAGCACCATCCCGTTCGGGGAGTTGCGGGTGTTGAGGAAGGCCGAGACGACCTTGAGACGCTTCAGCGCCCGGGCCTTCTTCTGCCCCTTGCCGCTGCGGATGGTCTCCCGCAGCGACTCGGCCTCCGCCGCCAGGTCGAAGTCGACGAGCCGGCGCTGCAGGGCCTCCGCCCCCATGCCGCCCTCGAAGTACTGGCCGAAACGGTCCCGCAGCTCGCGGTAGAGCAGCTCGTCCGGCTCGAGGTCCTGGACCTTCAGGCCCTTGAAACGGTCGAACACCCGGCCCAGATCGTCGATCTTCCGCTGGGCGCGGTCGCGGATCTGGCGCATCTCGCGCTCGGCCGCCTCCCGCACCTTGCGCCGGACGTCGCCCTTGGCGCCCTCGGCCTCCAGCTGGGCGAGGTCGGCCTCCAGCTTCTTCTGCCGGGTCTCGACGTCGGCGTTCTTCTTGTCCTCGAGATGCTGCTTCTCGACGGAGATCCGGGCTTCGAGGGTGGGCAGGTCGCGGTGACGCGCGTCCGCGTCCACGCTTGTGATCATGTAGGCGGCGAAGTAGATGACCTTCTCAAGGTCCTTCGGCGCCAGGTCGAGCAGGTAGCCGAGCCGGCTCGGGACACCCTTGAAGTACCAGATGTGGGTGACCGGCGCGGCCAGCTCGATGTGGCCCATCCGTTCCCGACGCACCTTGGCGCGGGTGACCTCGACACCGCAGCGCTCGCAGATGATGCCCTTGAAACGAACGCGCTTGTACTTACCGCAGTAGCACTCCCAGTCCCGGGTCGGGCCGAAGATCTTCTCGCAGAAGAGCCCGTCCTTCTCCGGCTTGAGGGTACGGTAGTTGATCGTCTCCGGCTTCTTGACCTCGCCGTGTGACCACTGGCGGATGTCGTCCGCGGTGGCGAGGCCGATGCGCAGCTCGTCGAAGAAGTTGACGTCGAGCACGTGTCTTCTCTCTCTGCCGTCTGGCTGCCCGCTGTCGCCGGCAGGTGTTCGTGCGGATGGCGGCGGCGGGGGGCGTGGGCCGTCAGTTTGTCCAAGGTCGGCGGGGGTGCCGCGACACGGCCGGGGCCCGGAGGCTACCGGCTGCCGTGTCCCGGCCGTGTGGTCCGCGACCGCGGCGGCGCGGGGGCGGCGGCTCCAGGAGGATCATCCTGTGGTCCCCATGGTCCCCATGGCCCCCTGGTCGCGCCGCCTCCGGCCGCTGGCGGTCACCCGGCCGCAGACCACTACTCGTCAGACCTCCTCAACGCTGCTCGGCTCCCGCCGGGACAGGTCGATACCGAGTTCCTCCGCGGCGCGGAAGACGTCCTCGTCGGTGTCACGCATTTCGATGGAAACGCCGTCGCTGGAGAGGACCTCGACGTTCAGGCACAGTGACTGCATTTCCTTGATGAGCACCTTGAAGGACTCCGGGATACCGGGTTCGGGAATGTTCTCGCCCTTGACGATGGCCTCGTAGACCTTGACGCGGCCGAGAACGTCGTCCGACTTGATGGTGAGCAGTTCCTGCAGGGCGTAGGCGGCACCGTAGGCCTCCAGCGCCCACACCTCCATCTCGCCGAAACGCTGCCCACCGAACTGCGCCTTACCGCCCAGCGGCTGCTGGGTGATCATCGAGTAGGGGCCGGTCGAACGGGCGTGGATCTTGTCGTCGACCAGGTGCAGCAACTTGAGGATGTAGATGTAGCCGACCGCCACCGGATACGGGTAGGGCTCGCCGGTCCGGCCGTCGAAGAGCTCGGCCTTGCCGCTGGACCCGATGAGCTGGACGCCGTCCCGGTTGGGCAGCGTCGAGGAGAGCAGACCGGTGATCTCCTCCTCGCGGGCGCCGTCGAAGACCGGAGTGGCCACGTTGGTGTTCGGCGGCGCCTGGTCCGCCCGGATGCCGCGCAGCCGTTCCTTCCACTCCTCGGTGCCCGTGTCGACCTGCCAGCCGGTCTTGGCCACCCAGCCGAGGTGGGTCTCCAGGATCTGGCCGATGTTCATCCGGCGGGGCACACCGTGCGGGTTGAGCACGACGTCCACCGGGGTGCCGTCGGAGAGGAACGGCATGTCCTCGGCCGGCAGGATCTTCGCGATGACGCCCTTGTTCCCGTGCCGCCCGGCGAGCTTGTCACCATCGGTGATCTTGCGCTTCTGGGCGACGTACACCCGGACCAGCTCGTTCACGCCGGGCGGCAGCTCGTCGCCGTCCTCCCGGGAGAACACCCGGACCCCGATGACCTTGCCGGACTCCCCGTGCGGCACCTTCAGCGAGGTGTCGCGGACCTCCCGGGCCTTCTCACCGAAGATCGCGCGCAGCAGCCGCTCCTCCGGGGTCAGCTCGGTCTCGCCCTTGGGCGTGACCTTCCCGACCAGCACGTCACCGGGCGAGACCTCGGCGCCGATACGGATGATGCCGCGCTCGTCGAGGTCGGCGAGGACCTCCTCGGCGACGTTGGGGATGTCCCGGGTGATCTCCTCCGGCCCGAGCTTGGTGTCCCGGGCGTCGACCTCGTGCTCCTCGATGTGGATCGAGGACAGGACGTCGTCCTGGACCAGCCGCTGGGAGAGGATGATCGCGTCCTCGTAGTTGTGGCCCTCCCACGGCATGAAGGCGACCAGCAGGTTCTTGCCCAGCGCCATCTCGCCGTTGTCCGTGCAGGGGCCGTCCGCGATGACCTGGCCCGCCTCGACCCGGTCCCCCTCGTCCACGATGGGCTTCTGGTTGATGCAGGTGCCCTGGTTGGACCGGCGGAACTTCGCCATCCGGTAGGTGCGCCGGGTGCCGTCGTCGTGCATGACGGTGATGTAGTCGGCGGAGAGGTCCTCGACCACGCCGGCCTGCGCGCAGACGACGACGTCACCGGCGTCCTTGGCCGCGCGGGCCTCCATGCCGGTGCCGACCAGCGGCGCCTCGCTGCGCAGCAGCGGGACGGACTGGCGCTGCATGTTCGAGCCCATCAGGGCGCGGTTGGCGTCGTCGTGCTCGAGGAAGGGGATCATCGCGGTGGCGACCGACACCATCTGCCGCGGCGAGACGTCCATGTAGTCGACCTCGTCGGGCGGGATGAACTCGACCTCGCCGCCCTTGCGGCGGACCAGGACCCGGTGCTCGGCGAACGACCCGTCGGAGCTCAGCGGCGCGTTCGCCTGCGCGATGACGTGCCTGTCCTCCTCGTCCGCGGTGAGGTAGTCGATCTTGTCGGTGACCCGCCCGGCCACGACCTTGCGGTAGGGCGTCTCGACGAAGCCGAACGGGTTGACCCGCGCGAACGTCGACAGCGAACCGATCAGACCGATGTTCGGCCCCTCCGGCGTCTCGATCGGGCACATCCGGCCGTAGTGGCTGGGGTGTACGTCGCGGACCTCGAAGCCGGCCCGCTCCCGGGAGAGACCACCCGGGCCGAGCGCGGACAGGCGCCGCTTGTGGGTGAGGCCGGCCAGCGGGTTGGTCTGGTCCATGAACTGGGAGAGCTGGCTGGTGCCGAAGAACTCCTTGATGGAGGCGACCACCGGCCGGATGTTGATCAGTGTCTGCGGCGTGATCGCCTCGACGTCCTGGGTGGTCATCCGCTCCCGGACGACCCGCTCCATCCGGGCCAGGCCCAGCCGCACCTGGTTCTGGATCAGCTCACCGACCGTGCGCAGCCGCCGGTTGCCGAAGTGGTCGATGTCGTCCACGTCGTAGGACTGGTCCCTGCCGGCGTGCAGCTGGACGACGTACTCGATCGTGCGGACGATGTCGTCCTCGGTGAGCACGCCGACGTCGTGCGGAACGTCCACCTCGAGCTTCTTGTTCACTTTGTAACGACCGACCTTGGCCAGGTCGTAGCGCTTCGGGTTGAAGAAGAGGTTCTCCAGCAGTGTCTGCGCGGACTCACGGGTCGGCGGCTCACCCGGGCGCAGCTTGCGGTAGATGTCGAGCAGCGCGTCGTCCTGGCTGGAGGTGTGGTCCTTCTCCAGGGTCACCCGCATCGACGGGAAGTCGCCGAACCGCTCCAGAATGCGCGCCTCGTCCCAGCCGAGCGCCTTGAGCAGCACGGTCACGGACTGGCGGCGCTTGCGGTCGATACGGACACCGACGGTGTCCCGCTTGTCGACCTCGAATTCCAGCCAGGCACCCCGGGACGGAATGACCTTGCAGGAGAACAGGTCCTTGTCGGAGACCTTGTCGATGGTCTTCTCGAAATACACCCCAGGGGAACGCACGAGCTGGCTGACGACGACCCGCTCGGTCCCGTTGATGACGAACGTGCCCTTCGGGGTCATGAGCGGGAAGTCGCCCATGAAAACCGTCTGGCTCTTGATCTCACCGGTGGTGTTGTTGGTGAACTCGGCCGTCACGAACATCGGGGCCGAGTAGGTCATATCCTTGTCCTTGCACTCCTCGACGGAGTACTTCGGCGGTTCGAAACGGTGGTCCCGGAACGACAGTGACATCGAACCGGAGAAGTCCTCGATCGGGGATATCTCCTCGAAGACCTCTTCGAGACCCGACGTGACGGGTACGTCGTCACGTCCGGCGTCGATGGCTTCCTGGACCCGTTCCGCCCACGCATCACTGCCGATCAGCCAGTCGAAGGACTGGGTCTGCAGGGCGAGAAGATCGGGGACCTCGAGAGGCTCAATGATCTTTGCGAACGAGATGCGGGAGGAGGTAGGCGAGGCGGCCAAGGTGGTCCTTCCGGTGGCCTGATCGTCGGGCTGGTGGCGCTGTGGCTTCCTTGATACGGCTTCCGGCAGCACGGGAGAATTCATGATCGCGTCGCCTTCGGCCTGCTGGAGAACAATCCGACGTAGGGGTGGTCGGGTGATCAGTGTCTCGCTACGGTTGTGGTGACTGTCGGCGGGGGTAGTCCAACAGGGTGCACGGGTGGCTCACGAACGCAGGCAGACGCGACACGGGCGTCAGCGAGTAGTCCGTCACGACAGCTTTCGGACGGGGACCTCCGCGTGGGATGGTCGTCCTGTACCGGTGACGTGGCGGCGCTTCGGTGGCGGATTGCGATCAACGGTCTCGCTCGGGTTACCTCGGTCGTGACGTCTGTCTGGACGGTCGCGCCCGGTGGGCGCGGCTGCACAGGGACTGAAGCCGTACGCGGGCTGGCACCGTCGCATACCTCAAGGAGCAGTGAGCGCACGACGAAAGGACAGCCCAAACGAGCAGTGTAGCCGATGGCTGCACTGCTGACAAGGCTGACCGCAGGGCCAGCTCCGGAAAGGGCTAGTCCTGAAGGCTGAACTCCTGAAGGCTGAGCTCGAGGCCGGCCAACGGAGACCGCCCGGCGGAAGCCGGTCAGCCGATGCTGGCTGACGGAGGCCGCCCGACGGGTGTGGGTCACCGCTTCGGAGATGATGGAACTCCGTCCCGGGTAAGGTCGTCAACCGGTTGCGAGGTAATGAGCGCGAGGAAGTCCGTGGCGCGCCCCGGCCGGGCCCGGTACGTGGCCCGCGCGCCCGGGCGGGACGTCCGGCCGCACGAGGCGTGGCGGGGCTCCCCACCCGGCCCGTCTGCGCGCGGCCGGGCCGACGGCCGCGACAACCGGCCCGGGCGCGACCGGCCCGGGCAGACGCTCGGCAGCCCGTCCGACGGGCCCCGGCGGCCTCGGCTCCGCTGCCGGAGCGGCCCGAAGCGACAGGGCACCCGAAACGGCAGGGCACCCCGAAGCAGCGGAGCGGCCCGCGCCGACGGGGCGGTCCGAAGCGTCAGGACAATCCGAGCCAACCACGCGGGCCGTTGCCCTCTCGTCTCCGGGGAGGGAGAGGGCAACGGCCCGCGGGCGTCATGGCTACTTGACGGTGACCGTGGCGCCGGCGCCCTCCAGGGCTGCCTTGGCCTTCTCCGCGGCTTCCTTGGTCGCCTTCTCCAGCACCGGCTTGGGCGCCCCGTCGACGAGGTCCTTGGCCTCCTTCAGCCCGAGGCTGGTCAGCGCGCGGACCTCCTTGATGACCTGGATCTTCTTGTCGCCGACGGACTCGAGGATGACGTCGAACTCGTCCTGCTCCTCGGCGGCCGGTGCCTCGGCGGCCGGCCCCGCGGCGCTCGGCGCGGTGACCGCGACCGGCGCGGCCGCGGTCACCCCGAAGGTGTCCTCGAACTGCTTCACGAACTCCGACAGCTCCAGCAGCGTCATCTCCTTGAACACGTCCAGCAGCTCGTCGGTCGACAGCTTCGCCATGATGGCGGTCCTTTCATCGTGGTGGATCAGGAAGTCCGGCCGGGCGTACCGCGTCAGCGGGCCGAAAACGGCGCGGCCGCCGCCCGTCGGGTCACTTGTGGCTATGTGTCATTACTGGGGATTACCGGGGATCACCGGGGACCGCTTGGCTCGCGGCTCCCGGGGACGGGCCGGCCGGCGCTCGTCGGCGTCGGCCCCACCAGCCAGGCTGGCCGGGTAGCGGGACGCGCCGGGCTGTACGTGGCTGGCGCTCTACTCGCTCGCCTTTTACTCGCTCGCCTCGGCCGGGGACGCATCGGCCGCCGGCTCCTCGGCCACGGGCGCCTCCGCCTCCCGCTTGGCCCGCAGTGCCTCGGCCAGGCGGGCCGTCTGGGACAGCGGCGCCGCGAACAGGCCGACCGCCTTGGCCAGCGAGCCGTTGAGCGCACCGGCGAGCTTGGCGAGCAGCACCTCGCGCGACTCGAGGTCGGCCAGCCTGCGGATGTCCTCCGCCGACACCGGCCTGCCCTCGACGACCCCGCCCTTGACCACCAGGGCCGGGTTGGCCCGGGCGAAGTCACGCAGGCCCCTGGCCGCCTCGACCGGGTCGCCGGTGACGAACGCGACCGCGGTGGGGCCGACCAGCAGCTCGTCCAGGCCGTTGATACCGGCCTGCCCGGCGGCAATCTTGGTGAGGGTGTTCTTGACCACCGCGTACTGCGTGCCCTCGCCGAGCGAACGGCGCAGTTCGGTGAGCTGGCTCACCGTCAGCCCGCGGTACTCGGTCAGCACCGCCGCGGACGCGCCCCGGAACGAGTCTACGATCTCCGTTACCGCGGCGACCTTTTCCGGCTTCGCCATCGGGCTCCTTCATGGGGTCTGGCCGGTCGTCCGAAAGGTGCCGCAGACGACGAACGCCCCGGCGCAGGCGCGCGGGGCGTACCGACCGGGGCGAAACAACGCCGTCCCCGGGCAATGCTCCCTCACCTGCGCGGGCCGTCCGGTGGCTCCGGAACCTTCGGCCGCCCCACGAGGGGACGACGACCAGCGGTCTTCGGTTTGGTTCTCAGTGACCAGTTGGTTCTCAGTAAGCAGGATACTCGAGCCTGCGGCGATACGAAAAATATGATCGTTCCGCTTTCGGCCTCCGTGTCGAAACGGTACACGGCCTTGAAAGCCGCGGCCGGCCGGGGGGGCCGCATGCGCGCCCCCGGCCGGCCGCGGCCCACCGCGAGGCCGGTGCCGCCCGGCTCAGGCGGCGGCGTCCTCGAGAAGGTTGCGGGTACGGCCCGGGTCGACCAGAATCCCGGGGCCCATCGTGGTCGTGAAAGTGATTTTCTTCAGGTAACGGCCCTTGGCCGCGGCCGGCTTGACCCGGACGATCTCGTCCAGCGCGACGCTGTAGTTCTCGATCAGCTGCTCGTCGGTGAAGGCCGTCTTCCCGATGACGATGTGCAGGTTGCCCTGCTTGTCGACCCGGAAATTGATCTTTCCGCCCTTGATGTCGCGGACGGCCTTGGCGATGTCGAGGGTGACCGTGCCGGTCTTGGGGTTGGGCATGAGCCCGCGCGGCCCCAGGATACGGGCGATGCGGCCGACCTTGGCCATCTGGTCGGGGGTCGCGACGGTCGCGTCGAAGTCGAGGAAGCCCTCCTGGATCCGCTGCACGAGATCGTCGCTGCCGACGACGTCTGCACCGGCGGCGGTGGCCTCGGCCGCCTTCTCGCCGACGGCGAAGACCGCCACCCGCGGGGACTTCCCGGTGCCGTGCGGCAGGTTCACGGTGCCCCGGACCATCTGGTCAGCCTTGCGCGGGTCCACACCGAGGCGCAGCGCGACCTCGACGGTGGCGGCGTACTTGGTCGTGGACGTCTCGCGGGCCAGCTGGACGGCTTCCAGCGGGGTGTACAGCCGGTCCGCCTCGATCTTCTCGATCGCGGCCCGGTATGCCTTGCTGCGCTTGGTCATGCGTGTCTCCTCGTGGTGATGGCGGGCCGGAGCCGCTGCACCACCCGTCTCGTCCCGGTCGGCGGCCACAAGGCCCGGGGTGGGACGACAGGGAAACATGATCCCGCCATCGTCGGCCCCTGGTGGCCCGACAGGCCAGTGCGCTGGCGCCTCCGGCGCCCTTCGCGGCGGCGGAGCCCCTCGCGCCGAAGCCTCCGGCGCCTTCGGCCCTGGCCGCCTTCGGCGTCCTACGGGCCAGGCACTTCCCAGGACGGGTCGGGCGTGATCGGGCGCCCTCCCACAGCTGCGGTCACGGCCGCGACCGCGCGGCCGGACTGGTCGTCACCCGCTGATGGTGATACCCATCGACCGGGCGGTCCCAGCGATGATCTTCTCAGCGGCTTCCAGGGTGGTGGCGTTGAGGTCCGGCAGCTTGGTCTGGGCGATCTGACGGATCTGCTCGGCGGTCAGGTTGGCCACCTTCGTCCGGTGCGGCACGCCACTGCCCTTCTCCACCCCGGCGGCCTTGAGAATCAGCCGCGCCGCCGGCGGCGTCTTGGTGACGAAGGTGAACGAGCGGTCGTCGTACACGGTGATCTCGACCGGCACCACATTCCCGCGCTGGGACTCGGTGGCGGCGTTGTACTGCTTGCAGAACTCCATGATGTTCACGCCGTGCTGGCCGAGGGCCGGCCCCACCGGAGGCGCCGGCGTCGCCACACCGGCCTTGATCTGGAGCTTGATGATGGCGGCGATCTTCTTCTTCTTGGGAGGCATGGTGTCGTTTCTCTCCGAGTTGCTGCTGGCGGTGGGGCGGGCTCAGATCTTCGCGACCTGGTTGAACTGAAGTTCGACCGGCGTCTCGCGGCCGAAGATGGACACCAGCACCTTGAGCCGCTGTGCGTCGAGGTTGATCTCGCTGATGGTGGCCGGCAGGGTCGCGAACGGGCCGTCCATGACGGTCACCGACTCCCCGACCTCGAACTCCTGTACCCGGACCGTCTCGACCTTCTTCTCGCGCGGCGCAGGCGGCGCGAGGATCGAGAGGACCTCCTCCGTGCGCAACGGCGACGGCTTGTTGGTCAGCCCCACAAAGCCGGTCACGCCCGGGGTGTTGCGGACCGCCGACCACGACTGGTCGGTGAGGTCCATCCGCACATAGATGTAACCGGGGTACTTCTTCTGCTGCACCAGTTGCCGCTTGCCGTTCTTGATGACCGGGACCTCCTCGGTCGGCACCTCGATCTGGAAGATGTACTCCTCCATGTTGAGGCTGGAGATCCGGGTCTCAAGGTTCGTCTTGACCTTGTTCTCGTATCCGGCATACGAATGTATGACGTACCACTGTCCCGGAGCGTCCTCCAGGGCCCGCCGGATGTCCTCGGAGTCGTCCTCGGCCTCGGCGGCGGCGGGCTGGCCCGCGTCCGCCGGACCGGTCACGTCCGCCCGGTCCGTCGTGAGGTAGCCGGGGGATGTGTCGACACCCGTGGCGCCGTCACCGCTCTCGCCGGCCTGCGGCAGTGCGCCGGCCTCCGTGCTCGCCACCTCGTCGCGCGCCAGTGCCGCCAGCGGATCGAGACCGTCGAGAGCCTCCCCCTGTTCGGAGGAGACGTGCTCGGGAAACTGGGACACGCGGACGTTCCTTCTCTCTTGTGGCCGTGCTCTGTGAGCCGTGCGGGCCTCGGGGCGGCATGAATCCGTAGAATCCGGCCACATCAACCGAAAACGGCCAACACCGCCTTGGTGAGACCGAAGTCCAGCGAGGCGACGAAGGCCACCGTGATCGAGCAGAACACGAGCACGACGATCACATAGGTGATCAGCTCGTTCCGGCCCGGATAGACGACCTTCCGAAGCTCGGCGACAACCTCGCGGTAGAACCGCAGTGGCGTCGTGCGACGCCGGCCCGCGGGCCTGGTCGGCCGGCCGGCCCGCGGTGCCGCGTCACGTGTGTCGGTCGCCACTCACTCCACCTACCTGGTCGTCGGGTACCGCAGGGGCGACAGGACTCGAACCTGCAACCGCCGGTTTTGGAGACCGGTGCTCTACCAATTGAGCCACGCCCCTCTGCACTGCGACCGCCGTCGGAGCAGCGGCCACCGAACAAGATCGTATCTATCGGAAAAACCGATCTTGATGGTCATCGGCGGCACTGCATACCGGGAGGACAGCCCAAGCGCATCCACCATACTCCTACGCAGGCCCGCTTACCTGGCCGCCCGGCCCCGGCCCCGGCGGGGCCAGCGGGACGCCCACCCCGCGGCGGCCCGGCGACGCGGATTCGGCGTCCCGCATTCCCGCCCGGCCGGCACGCGGCCGGGCGCGGGACCGGCGCGGAACCAGTGCGGAACCAGTGCGGGACCGGCACGGAACCGAGGGCCCGCCGGAAGGCGGACGCCGAAGGTCTTCCTCCGGGCAGGGCGGATACCGACCGAAACCGCTGTCGGACCATCCGCGCACCGGCCCTTGTGGCGTCCCGTGGTGTCCGAACGGCCCCGGCAATGATCGGGCGGGCAACCCCTGACACATGGCAGCATGACAGTCATGACCCGGATCTCTCATCGCATCGGCAGCATCGCCCCCTCCGCGACGCTCGTCGTGGACGCGACCGCGAAGGCGCTTCGTGCAGCCGGCCGGGACGTGATCGGCTTCGGCGCCGGCGAACCGGACTTCCCCACCCCCGACCACGTCGTCGCGGCCGCCGAGAAGGCCTGTAGCGACCCGAAGATGCACCGGTACACACCCGCCGCCGGCCTGCCCGAGCTCCGGGAGGCGGTGGCGGACAAGACCCGCCGCGATTCCGGGCTCGACGTCCCCGCCGGCGCCGTGCTCATCACCAACGGTGGCAAGCAGGCGGTCTACCAGGCGTTCGCCACCCTGCTCGACCCCGGTGACGAGGTCCTGCTGCCCGCTCCCTACTGGACGACCTACCCGGAGTCGATCCGGCTCGCCGGCGGCGTCCCGGTGGACGTCGTCACCACCCCGGAGCAGGGCTACCGAGTGACGGTCGAGCAGCTGGAAGCCGCCCGCACCCCCCGGACGAAGGTGCTGCTGTTCTGTTCGCCGTCCAACCCCACCGGAGCCGTACACACCCCTGAGGAGGTCCGGGCGATCGGGCGCTGGGCGGCCGACGCCGGCCTGTGGGTGATCGCCGACGAGATCTACGAGCACCTGGTGTACGGCGACGCCCGGTTCGCGTCCCTGCCGGTCGAGGTGCCGGAGATCGCCGACCGCACCATCGTGGTCAACGGGGTGGCCAAGACCTACGCCATGACCGGCTGGCGGGTCGGCTGGCTGATCGGCCCGCCGGACGTGGTGCAGGCCGCCACCAACCTGCAGTCGCACGCCACGTCCAACGTCTCCAACGTCGCGCAGGCCGCGGCGCTGGCGGCCGTGACCGGGCCGCTGGACGCCGTCGTGGAGATGCGCAAGGCGTTCGACCGGCGACGGCTGACCATGCACCGGATGCTCTCCAGCGCGCCCGGGGTGGTCTGCCCGCTGCCCGACGGGGCGTTCTACTGCTACGCGTCGGTGGCCGGCGTCCTCGGCCGCACGCTGCGGGGGAAGACCCCGGCCACCTCGGCGGAACTGGCCTCGCTCATCCTCGAGGAAGCGGGGGTGGCGATCGTGCCGGGCGAGGCGTTCGGGACCCCGGGCTACACCCGGCTGTCCTACGCGCTCGGCGACGAGGACCTGGTCACGGGCGTCCAGCGGCTGTCCGACCTGCTGGCCGAGGCACGCTGACCAACACGCGGGCCACGCCGCCCGGCGGACACACCGTCACCACGACCAGCCCGCCACGCGCCTGCCCCGCCGCGCGCATGCCCCGCGGGCCGCGGGCAGGCGCGCGTGGCAGGCGCGTGGCGGGCCTTCGGAACCCGAGCGGGCCTCCGAAAGACGAGCCGAGCCGGCCTCAGGCGAGCTGGACGGTGGCCCGGGAGGCCAGCAGCACCTTGCTGCCGTCGAACCGCACGGTCAGGTTGACGACCACTTGGTTGTCCTCGAGCTTCTTCTCGACGACGCCGCTGGCCACGAGCGTGGCACCGGTGTCGTCGTCCGGTACCGGCACCGGGGAGGAGAAACGGACACTGTAGTCGACCACGCTGCCGGGGTCCCCCGCCCAGTCGGTGACGAGCCGGGCGGCCGTGGCCATGGTGTACATCCCATGAGCGATCACACCGGGCAGGCCGACATCGCGCGCCGCCCGCTCGTTCCAGTGGATCACGTTGAAGTCGCCGGAGGCCCCGCAGTAGCGGACAAGGTCCTCCCGGCGGATCCGGAACTCCCGCTCGGGAATCCGGGTACCGACCTCGACGTCGTCGTAGTCGATGATGGCAGGCATGTGAGCGCTCAGCACCCTTCCTGATCCCTGGAGGGCCGGCAGGCCGGCCCGCGTCCCTCTGGATGCCGTCAGGCCGCGGTGCCGCGCGAGGCCAGCGCCGTCCGGGCGGTCGCGACCAGCTCGCCGCCGGTCGTGACGAACTCGTACTCGCTGATCAGCAGCTCGTTGCGCCCGGCCTGGCGGATGTCGGCGATGGTGGCGGAGACGACGAGCTCGTCACCGGCGATGACTGGCCGGCGCAGCGAGTAGCGCTGCTCGACGTGCACCACCAGTGAGTAGTCGAGACCGAGCTGTGGGTCGCGCACCGGCACCACGGGCCGCCAGAGAGCCACCGCCGTCAGGAAGGTGGGCGGCGCTACAAGATCGACATAACCGGCCGCCTTGGCAGCCTCAAGATCGTGCGAGAGCGGACTGTTGTCCTGGATCGCGGCCGCGAACTGCCGGATGTGTTCGCGACCGACCAGGAAGGGAGCGTCCGCGACGAACCTGCGTCCGACAAAGTCCCGATTGAGCGGCACCACATGCTCCGATCTCGCCGTCCCCACGGCTGGAACCACCCTGGAACGCCCGGGAGCTACCACCCTCCCACGCGCCACCCAGCGAGGACAGACGGCTCCAGGAGTCGAAGCGGCGATCACCAACAGTGAAGAGATCAGTCCAACGGACTGAACACTAGCCCCGCGCGCCCTGGCTGCCGTACCGACAGGCCGTAGCGGCCCGACATCATCCCGGAAGGACCCGTGGAGCCCTGGAAGGCTCCTGGAAAGACGATGCCGCCCCGCGGGCCACGAGCCTGCCAGGGATGTCCGCGAACGCGGTCAGCGGGTCTCTCGGTGCTCGGTGTGGTGCCGGCAGTTCGGGCAGAACTTACGCAGTTCCAGACGGTCCGGATCGTTGCGGCGGTTCTTGCGCGTGATGTAGTTGCGGTGCTTGCACGCCTGACACGCCAGGGTGATCTTCGGACGGACGTCGGTGGCGGCCACGGTGCTGTGCCTCTTCCTGCAGGTGGGACAAGAACGAACCAGAGCTCGGACGTGCCGCACGACTGCGGCGCCGCCCATGGCGGGACGCGACCCGACCGGTAGCGGTGGCCGGATTTGAACCGGCGACACAGCGATTATGAGCCGCTTGCTCTGCCTGGCTGAGCTACACCGCCTGGGTGGACCCACTCCGGCAGCTGGCCCCCAGCCGACGGAGTGAAGGCCGGCAGCCGTTCACCTGGCTACCGACCGGTGCCACAGAGCCCCTTTACGGAATCGAACCGTAGACCTTCTCCTTACCATGGAGACGCTCTGCCGACTGAGCTAAAGGGGCGAGTACGCGCGCCTTACGTTACACGACGACGGGGCAGTGCGTGTCACGGGCCCGGTAGCAGTGACGCCGCCCGCGCCCGCCACGGCCGCCCGGCTCCCCCCGGCACGCGTGCGCGACAGCGCCCGGGAAGCCGCGGCCCAAGGCGAACAGATCTTCGCTGTCCGGCGCGATCCGCTCTGATGTAGACACCACTACATGTCACGAAAATGGGCCCGATCATAAAGATCGCAACTTTGAGTAGCGAAAAGATCGACTCGCGTACTGTTTATATCACTATAAGTAGATATTATTCTTCTTAGCGTAGTATCTGGTCGAGCGAGCCTGCCTCTGGCATCATCCGTCGGCCAGCCCACCCGGTCACGCCAAGGAGCTCCCGTGGGCATCGCACCCACATCCGCCTGCCAGGACGACCGCCTGCCAGGATGACGCCGGGCCAGGCCGGGCCGTCCGGCCCCACCGGTGGGGCGGCACACGCGGGGCCGTCGTAGCGGCCGTGGCGCACGGCATCCACGATCAGGCTGTTCGCGGCGCGCAGGCCGTTCGCGGCGGGTGGGCTGTTCGCGGCGAGTGGGCTATTCGTAACGCGACCGCCACGTTCGACGCGCCTGCCCCGGCGGCGGGCACCACGGCCGCCGTCCCCATGACGGCGGACACAGCCGCGGCCGCATCCGGTGCGGCCGTACCCATCGCGGACCGGTCCGCGCAGACAGTCCCGGCTCGGTGGCCGCAAGGTATCGACATCTCGTCATGGCAGCACCCCGCTGGCGCGCAGATCGGCCGGAACGCGGTCCACCCGGCCGGCGTCACCTTCGCCATCGTCGGGGCGACCGAGGGCATGACCTACACCAGCCCGTGCTTCGCCCTCGACCGCCTCCCTGCCCTCCAGACGGGCCTGGTCGTCGGCGCGTACCACTACGCCCGGCCCACCCAGCCGATCACGGCCGCGGTCGAACAGGCCGACCGGTTCCTCGCCGTCACCGGCCTCACCCGGTCCAACGGTCATCTGGCCCCCATCCTCGATCTCGAGGCCGACGGAAGCCTGTCGGCCGACCAGCTCACCGCCTGGGCCCGCGCCTTCCTGGAGGAGGTCGAGACGAGAACCGGGCGCGCGCCCATCCTGTACACCTACCGGTCGTTCTGGAGCGACACGATGAAGAACACCACGTCATTCTCCCGCTACCCACAGTGGTTCGCCATTTACAACGGAAGCTCGGCCCCGGGCTCCCTGCCCGGCGGCTGGCAGAAGTGGGCGATGTGGCGGTTCACCTCCTCCGGGAGCGTTCCCGGCATCACCGGGAACGTCGGCATGAACGTCGTCCGCTGTGGCATCGACGCGCTGGCGGCGAACGCCGGCGGACGGGCCGGCGAGGCCGACCGGCGGTACGGCTCGGACTCCCGGGTGCGCTCGGTGCTGAGGGCCGCCGCCCGCGGCGAGGAGCCCGCCGGTGGTGGGCCGGTGGCGACAGTTCGGCCAGGGGCCGCTCTTCTGGCCGGTGGCGACCGGCGTCCACGAAGGGCCGTGCCCGGCCGGACAGCCACCGGCCGTGCGGGCCAGAGCGCGCCGGATGGATCTTCGATCAGCCGAACGTGACCCTGCGCGACGGGTCTCCAGGCCGGAATGCCGGGCAACCGGGCATGTCCAGGGCGTGCGCAGGCATGCGCGAGGCGCCCGGAGGGCACACGGAGGGTATGGCCATGTGGGCCAGCCGGCCGCCGGTGACCCAGTCGTGCCCCTTGCGCGCCGCCGGAGACCTGGCGGCCCCGGGGCCGCCAACCGACCCGAAAGCGACACCGAAGGTGACGCGACCGCGGCCCCTCCGCGGCCGCCAGCGGCCACCGGGCCCCGGGTCGCCAGGCGTCCCGCCACGCTCCAGGGAGGATTTCATGCAACCGGCACGGTCAGCGGCACGCACCAACGGATGGCTGGTATTCGCCGCGGTCATCCTCTTCATCACAGGCTTTCACAATATCATTTATGGAGTTGCCGCTCTCGACAGATACTCCTATCTCGTCACCGGCAACGGTGTGATCATCTACCAGGATCTGGACTTCTGGGGCTGGCTGCTGATAGCCATGGGCATCGTCGAGGTCGCCGTCGCGGCGGGTCTGTTCATGGGCCGGCAGTGGGCCCGCTGGGCGGCGATCGCGATCTGCACGGTCAACGTGATCGCGCACCTTGCCTTCCTCGCGGTCTTCCCGGTGTGGGCAGTCATCCTCATCGCGCTCGACGTACTCGTGATCTATGCGGTGACCAGGCCTGACACACCGCCTCGCGGGTCCTACGAGCCCTACCCCGAAACCGACCGGATCGAGGCCCGCACCGGCGGCCGGGAGTACACCGAACCATCCCGGTCCACCGTGCAAGGCACGTCCAGCACGCCGTCCGGCACGCGAGGCAGCCGGTCCGGCCCTGAGGCGCCCACTCGCTGAGCGCCCGGGAGCGAACAGCGGGAACCCGCTCGACGACGCCGGCGTTCCGGCCCTTCCACGGGCCGTGGAACGTCGGCGTCGGCCGTGTGCGCCCGGCTCCGGAAAGGCCGTCCGTCCCCCCGGGCCTTCGGGTCCGGCCCGTGGCGACGGCAGCCCGGAGCAACAACGATCAAGTAACAGCGATCAGGACGATCAGGAGTGCTGGCAGCCGCAACCGCGGCAGCCGGGAACGGCGGCGGTCAGAAACGAGGGTGGGACAATATCCGCGCCACGAACGCCGGCAGGTGGGCGGCGGCGAACGCGTCGGCGTCCCACGTCTGGTCCAGGGCGGCCGCGACGTCACGCCAGACGTAGGCCGATGCCGGCCGGCCGTCGACGAGTACGAGGCGCCGCGTCTCGTACTCGTCGCCTTCGAACGCGTCGAGAACGGCCCGCTCCGGCGGGCTGAGGCCGGACAGCGCGCGTCCGGCCACCACCGCGGCCGCCCCGGCGGCCGGCACCAGGCCCGGGTAGGCCCGACCGGGCAGCGCCGCCGCCCGCCACCCGGCGGCCGCCGCCGGCCGCGAGCACGGCAGCCGGCCGAGCAGGGCCCGGGCAACCTCCGGGAAGCACAGGGTGCCGTAGACGAACAGCTCGGACGGCCCCACGCCCGGCCTCAGGCGACCGCGTCCAGTTCGGCGCGGGTGAGGACCGGATGCAGGGTGAGGCCGAGGGCGGCGAGAGTTTCCCCGCCACCCTCCTGGCGGTCGATCACGCACAGGACGTCCTCGACGAGAGCGCCCTGCTCCCGCAGCACCCGGGCGGCTTCCACGACGGCGCCACCGCTGGTCACCACGTCCTCCACCAGGACGACCCGCAGGCCCGCGACGTCACCGCCCTCGGCGGTGCGGCAGGTGCCGTACTCCTTGGCCTTCTTGCGGACGAACCGGGCCGGCAGCCCCGTGCGCTGGGACAACAACGTGACCAGCGGAATCCCACCGAGCTCGAGGCCGGCCAGCACGTCGGTGGCCACGGGCAGCAGCGGACGCATCGCGTCGACGACGTCGGCGAGCAGCACCGGGTCGGCCTCGAACAGGTACTTGTCGAAGTACTCCCCGCTGGTCCGGCCGGAGCGCAGCCGGAACTGCCCGGTCAGATGGGACGCGGCCCGGACGCGGGCGGCAAGCGTGCCGGTATCACCCATGCCTGCGGACTCTATCCATCCCGGCGCCGGTCATCAGGGTGGAAGCTCGCCGTCCCGTGCCGGAAGAATGGTCCCGCGCCGGAAGAATGTCTGCCCCAGGACGGCGTCCATGCAGGGGCCGTGAAGAAACGCGGTGAAGAAACATCGCGATATGGATGCGTTCCGCTACCGGGCGACCACCTGGAGGTCCACCGTGCGCCCGTCAGGGTCCCGCAGGAGATGGCGGCCGGGTGGCAGCTGGAGACCGGTCGCGCCCGGATCCGCATCCACCGTGAGGCCCAGCCGCAGACGGCCGGTCGGCGGCTGCGACCGAGCGGGGTAGAACTCCAGCACGCCGCCGTCCGAGAGGGTCGCGGCCAGGTGCTCGGGCCCCGGGCCGTGGCGTTCCCGCACCAGGCGCAGCCCGAGCCCACGGTAGAACTCCTCGCAGGCAGCCAGGTCAGCGGTGTAGATCACCAGAAGACTGATCGCAGACGTCACCATCGCCGCATTTTCGGGCCCAGCCGGCGCCCCGCGTCGACGGCAACGACGTCGCGGCCCGGGAGCGGACCGAGGCGGCGCCGCGCCTCGGCGGGGACCAATGATCGCGTGCATGAATTGTGCACGAGCTACCGGCAACAGCCATGATCATCCGGGACCGGTCGCGGGCCTGAGAAAGGCCCTGGAGTGCTCTCCAGGGCCTGTGGCACAGCATGTTCCGGGTGGATCCGGGGGTGGTGGCAGGTGTTGGGTTCGAACCAACGTAGGCTGAGCCGGCGGTTTTACAGACCGCTCCCTTTGGCCACTCGGGCAACCTGCCGTTGGTGGACAGCATACGGGATGCGGCGAGCCGTTCGACGCCCCCCTCCTACCGCGGACGCCATCCCCGGTCGTCCGCCGTCCTGGGCAGACCGGGCTGGCACCGGGCCAGCACCGAGCCGGCGGCGAACCGGCGGCGAGCGGGCATGGCGAAGCCGCGACAAAGCATGAGCAGGCCGGCTTTGGCTCTCGTCGACCGCGGCCATCCAGCCATGCTGGAGTCCGGGCAGACTCGTGCCCGGACGTCGTGTGCCCGCGCGGCGTACGGGCCGCGGGCACACCGGTCCGCGCCGGGGCCGCGGGCAGCCGGGGCGACCGGCAGGCAGGCAGACAGCCCGCGGAGCGGGCGGTCCCGCGGACCAGGCAGGCTGGGCGGACCAGGCGGCCTGACGGACCGACAGGCTGCCAGAACGGGCAGAACAGGCAACGCGGCAGGCAGTGACAGACAACCGCAGACACCGAGGAGGCGCTTCGTCGTGGTGGACCCGTCGTTCGACATCGTGAGCAAGGTCGACCGTCAGGAGATCGACAACGCGATCAACCAGACCACCAAGGAGGTGCGGACCCGTTTCGACTTCCGCGACACGGCCGCGTCGGCGACGTGGTCGGGTGAGTCCATCCTGCTCACCGCGAACACCGAGGAACGGGTCAAGGCGGTGCTGGACGTCCTGCAGGAGAAGTGGGTCAAGCGCGGTATCTCGCTCAAGGCTCTGGAGCACGGCGAGCCCACTCAGTCCGGCAAGGAGCACAGGCTGGTCGTGACCGTCCAGCAGGGCATCGCCGACGACAAGGCCAAGGCGATCTCCAAGAAGATCCGGACCGACGGCCCGAAGGGGGTGCAGGCCCAGATCCAGGGGGACCAGCTGCGCGTCACCGGCAAGAAGCGGGATGACCTTCAGCGGGTTATCCAGCTGCTCAAGGAGACCGACTTCGGGGTGCCGCTCCAGTTCGTCAACTACCGCTAGCCTGCCGAAACAGCGGCTGGATGATCGACAACCGGGCATATTCCGCAAATAAGGATGCACCCCGCCCGATGGGGGGTTTCGGGCGGGGTGCCGCACGGCGAGGCCTGGGGGGTTGCCTCGCCGCGAGTCCGCGGTTGCGCGCCTACGGGGTCTGGGCCCTGAGGTTCCCGACCGGTAGCCCAGGGAGGTACCGGACCCGTGGCTCAGGCATTTTCAGAATACGACCCCTCCTCACTCGGATTCAACGGTAAGGGTCGATCCGGGCCATCTCCTCCAGCCGCTCGATCCGACGCTCCATCGGCGGGTGGGTGCTGAACATCCGGCCGAGGCCACCGCCCCGGAACGGGTTGGCAATCATGAGCGAGGACACCGGCGCCAGCTCGGAGCTCTGCGGCAGCGGCCGGGCCGCCGTGGCAGCCTGCAGTTTGCGCAGCGCGAGCGCGAGGCCCAGCGGGTCGCCGGTCAGCGTTGCGCCGGAGGCGTCGGCCTGGTATTCCCGGGCCCGGCCGATCGCGAGCTGGATGACCGCCGCCGCGATCGGTCCCAGCACGATGAACAGCATGATCTCCAGGAGGCCCGGACCGTCCTCGTCGTCCCCACGGCCCAGCCCGAAGAGGGCCGCGAACTGCGCGAAATGCGCCAGGTAGACGATGACGCTCGCGAGCGCCCCGGCGACGGACGCGATGAGGATGTCCCGGTTGTGGACGTGACTGAGCTCGTGGCCCAGGACCCCGCGCAGCTCGCGGTCGTCCATGATTTCCAGGATTCCCACGGTGCAGCAGACCGCGGCGTTGCGTGGGTTACGGCCGGTCGCGAATGCGTTGGGTGCCGCGGTCGGGCTGATGTAGAGCCGTGGCATGGGCATCCGCGCCCTGGTAGCGAGTTCGTGGACGATCGCGTACAGGCGCGGCTGCTGGATCTGGCTGACGGGATAGGCCCGCATCGCGCGCAGGGCCAGCTTGTCCGAAAAGAAGTACGAGACGCCGTTGACACCGAGGGCGAAAATGAGGGCGATCAGCAGGCCATGGCTCCCGAACAGAGAGCCGACAAGCAGAATCACCGCGGACAGTACGCCTAGCAGGACGGCGGTCTTCAGCCCGTTGAAGTGGCGGTGGGACATGGAGTCGGTGTCCTGTCGTCTCGAGGGTTGCGTCCATAGCAACGCCCGGATCGACCAGGAGCGTTCCCACCACACGTGGTCACCAATCGCAACACCTTACTCACAGAACCGCCAACGGCAGCATCAATGACCCACCGGCTGCCCGGATCCGCCGCTCCCCCGCCGATCCCTGGCCGGCCCCGGCCGCTCCCCGGTGGCGCTACCGCTCGGGCTTGCCGACGCAGCCGCCCGACGAGTTGCCCGACGAACTGCCCGACGGGGCGTACCGGTGGCGGCACCGGCCCGCCGACCAGTGTCCGGTGCCGTCGAAGTACCCGCCCCGCCCGTCGGCGTCCGGTCCGCGCGGGCTCTTCACCCGTGGGGCTCCCGTCCGTGAAGGCCCTGCCCGGCAGAACTCCGCGTGACGGGACTCCGCCCGACGGAGCTCTGCGTGCCAGGGCTCTGCATGACGGAGCTCCGCGTGCCAGGGCTCTGTGGGGCCGGGCCCTGCCCGCCGGCCGCGCGGAGGACGTCGCGGATGCCACCGGCCGGTTCGCCGCCGCCCAGCCCCGCCCGCTCGAGCTGGTCCACGGTGAGGGCCGCCAGGGCCGCGTACACCGATGCCACCGCCTGGTCACGCGCCGCGAGGGCGTCCAGGTGCGCCCGCACCGTCCCGGCGTCCCCACGCCGGACCGGGCCGGTCAGCGCCGCCGGGCCACGCTCGACGGCACCGCGCAACGACCGCTCCAGCAGCGGCGCGACAGCGTCCGCCGGCTGGTCGACGCCGAGAGCCGCCAGTAGTTCCACCGTGGCCGTGACCAGCGTCGCCAGGTAGTTGGCGCCCAGGACGATGGCGGCGTGGTAGGCCGTGCGGGCCTGCTCGGGCACCGGGACGACCCGGCCGCCGACGGCGGTCACCAGGGCGTTCGCGACCGACCGGGCTCCCGGGTCAGCGGTCACCCCGAAGCCGGCGCCCACCAGCCGGCTCGCGTCGTCGTCGGCACCGCTCAAAGTCATGATCGGATGTACTGCCGCGCGCAGCGCCCCGTGGGCGAGCACGGGGCGCAGGATGCCCGTGCCGTGCCGTCCGCTGGCGTGCGCGACGACCTGCCCGGCCCGTAGGACGCCGGCGGCGGCGATGCTTCTAGCGACATCTTCGATCGCATCGTCGGAAACTGTAAGAATAATCACATCCGATGCTTCGGCCACCGATGCCGGCGTCCCGATCGACGCCGCCGGGAAGCGGGCCCGGGCCCGCTCCAGGGCCGTCGCGGAACGCGCGTGCACCGCGACCACCGGCCAGTTGGCGCCCGACAGCGCCGTCCCGAGGGCGCTGCCCGCCCGGCCGAGGCCGACGATCCCGACCCGCGGCCCCGCCGCCGCGGGCACCGGCCCGCCCGCGGGCCGCGCGGCGGTGTCGGCGCCGCCGGCAACGCTGCCGCCAACAGCGCCGCCACCGGCAGCGTTGCCACCGGCGGTGCCGCCACTACTGACAGCGTCGCCGCTGGCAGCATCCGTATGCCTGCCCACCTGGCCATGCTCCCACCGGATCCCACGCCCCGGGCCCGCCGGCCATGGGATTCCCGGCCGGCGTAATCCGATGTGTCCGGCCGGGTATGGCCCGGGCCCGCCGGCCATAGGGTTCCCGGCCGCGGCCCTGCGCGCGCCCCACCGGACCATGGGCCCCGCGCGCAGGGCCGTGTAGCGCCGGCTCTCCGGCCCGGCGAGCTCGTCTCCGGCTCCGCTGACCCCGCACAGGGCCGGCCGGCAGGCCCTCAAGGAGTCCAGGACCGGTGGGCCTCATCCGGTCCGCCCCACAAGGATGTGGGCGGACGTCTCGGCCGGTCCGGCTCCACCGCCCCGCCGGGCGCGCCCCGCCGGCCGCGGGCGTTGTTCACCGCACGTTCTCCGCGTCTCCTCGCAAGCGGTACCCGCAACAGGTACGGGGCTGGCCGCCTGATAGCATCAGAGAGACAGGTCAGCACATCCAATTACACAATTTTTACACAAAATTTGCGGATATCCTGACAAAATCGAATTTTTTGTCATTCCGCCAGAAAACCGCAAAGTATTTCATCGCCGACATCCCAGCAGCTGGCCGACGCGCCGCCCCCATCGGGATGTGTCATATTCATCACACGGGCCTGACCCCGTCGGGACGTTGCGCCCCACGCCAATAGTCCGGCCGGTACGCTCAAGTGGTACCCGAGGAGGTTACACAACGTGTCAGGCCAGGTCAGGGATCGTCAAATCCATCGACTCGACCGGGTCGTCATCCGCTTCGCGGGCGACTCGGGCGACGGGATGCAGCTCACCGGGGAACAGTTCACCAGTGAGACGGCGGCGTTCGGCAACGACTTGTCCACCCTACCGGACTTCCCGGCCGAAATCCGCGCCCCAGCCGGCACCCCGGCCGGCGTGTCAGGATTTCAGCTCCATTTTTCCGACCACGACATCCTGACGCCCGGGGACGCCCCGAACATGCTGGTGGCGATGAATCCCGCGGCGCTGAAGTCAAATCTGAAGGACCTGCCGGCCGGCGCCGACCTCGTCGTCAACACCGACGCCTTCACCAGTGCCAACCTGAAGAAGGCCGGATATTCCTCCGACCCGCTCACCGACGGCACCCTCGACGGATACCGGGTGCACCGGGTGCCTCTGTCGTCGATGACCATCGACGCGGTGAACGCGTTGGAAAGCAGCACCGGCACCGTCAACAAGAAAGAGGCCGAGCGGGCGAAGAACATGTTCGCGCTCGGCCTGATGAGCTGGCTCTACCAGCGGCCCACCAACGGTGTCGTCGCGTTTCTTGAGAAAAAATTCGCGAAACGCCCCGAGATCGCCGCCGCGAACATCGCGGCGCTGCGTGCCGGCTACAACTACGGTGAGACGACCGAGGCCTTCGCCGTCGTCTACGAGGTCGCCCCGGCCCGGATGAAGCCCGGCCGCTACCGCCGCGTCTCCGGCAACCTCGCACTGTCCTACGGGCTGATCGCCGCCGCCGAGCTCACCGGGCTGCCGCTGTTCCTCGGCTCCTACCCGATCACCCCGGCCTCCGACATCCTGCACGAGCTGAGCAGGCACAAGCGGTTCGGGATCCGGACCTTCCAGGCCGAGGACGAGATCGCCGGCGTCGGCGCCGCCCTCGGCGCGTCCTTCGGCGGCTCGCTCGGCGTCACCACGACGTCCGGGCCCGGCCTGGCCCTGAAGACCGAGACCATCGGCCTCGCGGTGACCCTCGAGCTCCCGCTGGTCGTCGTCGACATCCAGCGGGGCGGGCCGTCCACCGGGCTGCCCACCAAGACCGAGCAGGCCGACCTCAGCATGGCCGTGCACGGCCGCAACGGCGAGGCGCCGCTGCCGGTGATCGCCCCGCGCTCCCCGGCGGACTGCTTCGACGCCGCCATCGAGGCCGCCCGGCTGGCGACGAAGTACCGCACCCCCGTCATCCTGCTCTCGGACGGCTACCTCGCCAACGGCTCGGAGCCGTGGCTGCTGCCCGACCGGGCCGACCTGCCCGACCTGCCGGTGACGTTCGCGACCGGGCCGAACCACACCGGCGACAACGGCCCGGAGTTCTGGCCGTACCTGCGCGACAACGAGACGCTCACCCGGCCGTGGGCCGTGCCCGGCACCCCCGGGCTGGAGCACCGCATCGGCGGCCTGGAGAAGGCCGACGGCTCCGGCGGGATCTCCTACGACCCGGCGAACCACGACCGCATGGTGCGCCTGCGCCAGGCGAAGATCGACGGTATCGCGCGCGACATCCCCGCTCTCGAGGTGGACGACCCCTCCGGGCAGGCCCGGGTGCTCGTCCTCGGCTGGGGCTCGACCTACGGGCCGATCGCGGCCGCGTGCCGCCGGGTCCGCGCGCAGGGGCTCCAGGTCGCCCACGCACACCTGCGCCACCTGTTCCCGTTCCCCGAGAACACCGGCGACGTGGTGCGCGCCTATGACCGGATCCTCGTCCCCGAGATGAACCTCGGCCAGCTCAGGGCCATGATCCGGGCGGAGTTCCTGGTCGACGCCATCGGCTACAACCAGGTCCGTGGGCTTCCGTTCAAGGCCGCCGAACTGGCGGGTGTCCTGGAGGACGTGATCAAGCAGTGACCGTCACGACGAACCAGACCGGTATCACCAACCGGCTGCTCGACCTCATACCCGCCGCCAGCCAGCCGCAGACCCGCAAGGACTTCACCTCCGACCAGGAGGTCCGCTGGTGTCCCGGCTGTGGTGACTACGCCATCCTGGCCACCGTCCAGGGCTTCCTGCCGGAGCTCGGGATCGCCCGCGAGAACATCGCGTTCATCTCCGGCATCGGCTGCTCCTCGCGCTTCCCGTACTACCTGAAGACCTACGGGATGCACTCCATCCACGGCCGGGCGCCGGCCATCGCGACCGGTCTCGCGGTCTCGCGGCCGGACCTGTCGGTCTGGGTCGTCACCGGTGACGGCGACGCGCTGTCCATCGGTGGCAACCATCTGCTGCACGCGCTGCGCCGCAACGTCAACATCAAGATCCTGATGTTCAACAACCGGATCTACGGGCTGACCAAGGGCCAGTACTCGCCCACGTCAGAGGTAGGGAAGGTCACGAAGTCGACCCCGTACGGCTCGCTGGACCGGCCCTACAACCCGATCTCGCTGGTGCTCGGCGCCGAGGCGACGTTCGTGGCCCGGTCGATCGACTCCGAACGCGCGCACCTGACCTCGGTGCTGCGCGCGGCCGCCACCCACCCCGGCTCGGCCTTCGTGGAGATCTTCCAGAACTGCAACATCTTCAACGACGGGGCGTTCGACGCCCTGAAGAACCGCTCGTCCAAGGACGACGCGACCCTGCGGCTGGCCCACGGTGAGCCGCTGGTGTTCGGCGCGGAACGCGACAAGGGCATCCGCCGCGCTCCGGACGGCAAGCTGGAGGTGTGCGCCGCGACCGACGAGGGCGTGCTGGTCCACGACGCCCACGCGGCCGAGCCGGGCCTGGCGTTCGAGCTGTCCCGGCTGACCGGCGATTCGGCCGGGGTCACGCCGATCGGGGTCTTCCGGGACGTCGACCTGCCCACCTACGACGAACAGCTCAACGAGCAGATCGCCGACGCCCGGGCCCGCCAGGGCGAGGGCGACCTGATACAGCTGCTGGGCAGCGGCGACACCTGGACGGTTTCCTGAGATTCACCCCCGGGACCGTCTCCGGTGGCTCTTCGGTCGTGTCCGGCCGGGAGCCACCGGAGCGGCCCGGCCGGTCGGCTCCCGACAGTTCGAGGAGCGCGCGGCCGCGGTTGCGGGCATACCCGCCGGGCCCCGCGGCACCAGCCGATCGACAGGCGTAAAATTTTCTTTTCGTACGACTTTTACGAAACAATTTCTTGTACATCCGCCGCTCCGGAGAAACTCGGGCCACCGAGGAACGCGGCTGGGATTCTTCTCCTCGGGACTCCGGTCGGGCCGGACTACACCAGGGCGGCCGCTGGCCCACTACGGATGCCGGACCGCTTCGAGCCATCCGGACAGCGGCAGGCCGCTCAGCGGAGCGAATAGCGCCTTTGATGGAAAGTTGTCCATATGGCGTCGGAACATCCGTGACCGGTCGGTTAGCATTGTGATTGCTCTGGCATCCCGAATCCGCCTTTCTGGATCTTCATAACAGCTCGGCGGGCGGTGGGGGCTCGGGGGCTACAGCTCGAGGGCTACAGCGTGGGGACTACAGCGCGGGGGCTACAGCAAGCTACCGATCCGGAGGCACAGTGCAGGACAGATCGTCCCGTTGCCGGCAGGTCCAACAGCGTTCTCCTTGGGTGCCGCTCCCCGTGGCGGGCGAGGTGAGCCGTGGGTAACCACTCCGCTGCCCGGCACTCACGGAAGCAGGCAGCAAGTGCCTCCCAGCGGGCCGTTCCCGCGCGCACACCCGCGGCCACCGGCACGCCGGGCGGCAGGAGGGCCGACGCCGGCGCGGCAACCGCCGACAGCCCGAGCGCGGCCGAGCCCGTCAGATCACCGCGGATCTTCCGGAAGCGCGACGCTGGCCCGGATGCCCGCCTGCGGCCCGTCGCGCCGGCGTTCCCCCCGCCGGTGTCGGCGCGCCCGGGAGCGATGTTCATCCCCCGCCAGCAACTGATGAACTCCGCTGAACCGGACACGCTGAGCGGGCCGTCCCCGTTCGGCGCGGACAGGGCACGGCCGGACGACCGGCAGGCACACGGCACACGCCGCGGCGCGCACCGGGAGATCCCCGTCAGACAGCCCACCGTCAGACAGCCCAGGCCGAGCCGCAACCGGCTGGTCGCCACCGGTACCGCCTCTCTCGCCGGGATATCCGCCCTGCTCACCGGCATAGCCCTGGCCGGCGCCCAGGACGAGCAGGTCGTCGACCTCGGGGCAGCCGCCGCGGCACCGTCGGTCGGGCTGGGCAGCTCGCCGTCGGTTCTCCAGCAGACGGCGGGGAGAACTTCCCGCAACGTGCACAGACCGGCGGCACGGCCGGCCGCCCCACCGCCGCAGACCGTCGTCACGCCTGGCCCGGGCTTCGCCGGGAACGACCCGCTGTGGGCAGCCGGCGCTCCCAGCCCCGCGGGCACGGATCTCCCGCAGGCCGTAGCCACCCATCCCGAGTACCCGTATCCCGCGTATTCGTACTATTCCCATGCGTACTACGCCGACGCCGCCCCCAGCGAGGCCGGCCCGCTGCCCCCGACGCCCGCGCCGGCGACACAGCCCGCCCTTGAGCAGCCCGCCTTCCCGGGCGGGGCGGTGACCGATCCGGTCGAAGTCACCCGGACCAGCGAACCATCCGCCCAGCCGACCACGACCACGCTGCGCGGCTTCGAGACAGGTCAGACACCACTGGCCGGGGCACCCGCCCCGGCGGCCGGCCTGGTGGGGGTCCCTCCCACACCCGTCCCGTCGGAGGCCCTGCCCCCCGCGGCGGCGGTGCCGGCAGCCACCGGGAGCAGCGCTTCAACCAGCCAGCCGCCGACGTCCTCCGCCGTGGCTCCGGACGCCCAGGCAGCGGCCCCGCAGCCGCACCCGGCCAGAGCGGGCGGGGCATTCGGCGACAGGCCCACCAAGCTGATCGAGTTCTACGATCCCCCGCCGTTCTCGCCGCTGAGCAGATAAGAAACCGGGTGGAAGGAAACAGCCGGATCCACCTGTGTGGGGGCCGCGCCGTCCGCGCGGCTCCCACTCCTTTCCTTCCACCCGGCTTCTTCCGCTCGGCTCCTTCAACAGTCATCCGGGCGTCCGGAGTCATCCGCTCGCCCGGAGTCATCCGGGCGTCCAGCGCATCCGGCGTTCGCATCCGGGCGCGCACAGGCCGCTCGACGCGGCCGCGAACGGGTCAGCTGGTGCGGTCGATCACGTAGTCCGCGAGTGCCGCCAACGCGGTTCTGGCCGGCCCCTCCTCCAGCCCGGCCAGGCAGCCGCGTGCCTGGCCCGCCCAGCGCGCCACCTCACGGCGGGCACGTCCCATGGCCGGATGGCCGCGCAGCAGGTCCAGCGCCTCGGCGAGCGCGCCTTCCGCCGCGAAGCCGTCCTTCATCAGGCCGCGCAGCCGGGCCGCGGCGGCGTCGTCCTCCTCAAGCGCGTAGAGCACCGGCAGCGTGGGAATCCCCTCCCGCAGGTCCGTCCCGGGTGTCTTACCCGAGGCGGCCTGGTCGGAGGCGACGTCGATGAGATCGTCGGAAAGCTGGAAGGCCACCCCGAAGTAGCCGCCGAAGGCGGCCAGGGCGTCCACGGTGAGCGGATCGGCCCCGGCCAGCATCGCGCCGAGCCGGCCGGAGGTGGCGATCAGTGACGCGGTCTTCTCCCTGATCACACGGAGGTGATGCTCGACCGGGTCCTGTCCCGGTACCGGCCCGACGGTCTCCCGGATCTGCCCCTCGCACAGGGTCGCGATCGTGCGGGCCAGGATGCGGGTGGCCTCCGGCCCCAGGTCGGCGGTGATATCCGAGGCCCGGGCGAAGAGGAAGTCGCCGGTGAGGATCGCGATCGTGTTGGTCCACCGGACGTTCGCCGACGCCGCTCCCCGCCGCAGCGGCGCCTCGTCCATGACGTCGTCGTGGTACAGCGTCGACAGGTGGGTGAGCTCGATGGCGACCGCGGCCGGCAGCACGCCGACGGCGTCCGGGTCACCAAAATGGGCCGCGAGCAGGACGACCATCGGCCGGAAACGCTTGCCGCCGGCGTCCACCAGATGCCGGGACGTCTCGGTGACGAACGGCACGTCGCTGCGGACGGCGTCGCGTAGCAGCCGTTCGACCTCGTGGAGGCCGCGACGGACAGCCTGCTCCAGATCAGGGTCGGTCCTGATCCCCACGAGGTTCAGCCCCGTTGCGCTCATGTGGATTCCCTGGGCGTCAGCGTACGAAGCCGGACGTGGCCGCGGTACCGGCGAGATCGAGCAGAGGCTGTGGCGCGACTCCCAGCAGGAGCGTCACGACCGCGCCGATGCCGACGGCCGCGTAGGTGAGTGTCGGACGAGTGACAATTATGGGGCCGTCCGCACCCGGTTCCTGGAAGAACATCAGAACGATCACTCGGACGTAGAAGAACGCGGCGATCGCGCTGGTGACCAGGGCGACGACCACCAGCGGCGTCGCGTCACCGGCGATCGCGGCCTCGAAGACGGCGAACTTCCCGGTGAATCCGCTGGTGAGCGGGATGCCGGCCAGGGCGAGGAGCAGGAAGGCGAAGATCCCCGCGAGCAGCGGTGAGCGCCGCCCGAGCCCCTGCCACTGGGACAGGTCGCTCGCCTCGCCGTCCGCCGTCCGCACCAGGGTGACCAGAGCGAACGTGGCGATCGTGGTGAAGCCGTAGGCGACCAGGTAGAACAGGGAGCCGCTCAGCCCGTCGCTGTTGGCCGCGGCGAGCCCGGTGAGCAGGAAGCCGGCGTGGGCGATCGCCGAATAGGCGAGCATCCGCTTGATGTCACGCTGGGTCAGTGCCAGCACCGCGCCGACCACCATGGTCAGAATCGCGATGATCCAGACTATCGGCCGCCAGTCCCAGCGCAGCCCGCCGAAGGCGACGTAGAACAGCCGCAGCAGCGCGCCGAACGCCGCCACCTTCGTGCCCGCGGCCATGAAGGCCGTGATCGGGGTCGGCGACCCCTGGTAGACGTCCGGTGTCCAGGAGTGGAACGGCGCGGCGCCGACCTTGAAGAACAGGCCGATGCCGAGCAGGGCCACCCCCAGGTAGAGGTAGGTGTCGTTCGCGCCGACCGTGCCCGCGGCATCGGCGATCCGGCCGAGGCTGACGCTGCCGGCGTAGCCGTAGATGAAGGCCAGGCCGTAGATGAAGAACGCCGAGGAGAAGGCGCCGAGCAGGAAGTACTTCATCGCCGCCTCCTGGGAGAGCAGGCGGCGGCGGCGGGCCAGGCCGGCGAGCAGGTACAGCGGCAGGGAGAGGATCTCCAACGCGACGAACATGATCAGAAGCGTGTTCGAGGAGACGAACAGCAGCATCCCGGCCACCGAGAACGCCATCAGCGGGTACGCCTCGGTCTGCACGGCCGCGGAGGAACGCTGGGCGGTCGCGCCCGGCGACCCCGGGGTGATCGCCGCCGACGCCACGATCGCCCCGCCGGAGGAGTCCAGCCGCCGCTCGGCGACCAGCAGCACCGCCAGCAGGGCGAAGAGCAGGATGGCGCCTTCCAGGAACAGGGCCGGGCCGTCGATGGCCAGCGCCCCGGCCGCGAGCACCTGCCGTCGGGCGTGCAGCAGGACGACCGCCACGAACGCGGCCACGAACCCGGCCGCGGCCAGCAGCGGCTGGATGCCCCGGCGGGCCCTGGCCGGCGCGAACGCGTCGACGAGCACACCCGCCAGCGCCACCCCGAAGACGATGAGGATCGGGCTCAGCGCGCTGTACTGGATCGCCGGGACGTCGATCGTCCCCTGCGCGCCCTGGGCCAGCACCTGCGGGGCGGCGATGGCGGATGCTGTGGCGCTCACGAGTGGCCTCCGGCCTGGCTTGCGTTCACGGGGGCGGTTGGTGTGGGGTCGGTGTGCCCGGCATCCTCGAACGTCGCCGTGACAGTCGGCCGGACGATGTCGATGAGCGGCTTCGGGTAGATGCCGAGGGCGATGATCAGAGCGACCACCGGTGCGACGACGATCTTCTCGCGGACGCTGAGATCGAGCACTCCACGAGCATCCTCGGACACCACCGGTCCTGTCATCGTCCGCTGGTAGAGATAGAGGATGTAGATCGCGGCGAGCACGATGCCGGCGGTGGCCACGATGGCCAGCGCCCGGTACCGGGTGAACGTCCCGGCCAGCACCAGGAACTCACTGACGAAGCTGTTCAGGCCGGGCAGCGCCAGCGACGACAGCCCGGCGATGAGGAAGACGCCGGCCAGCACCGGTGTGACCTGCGCCATACCGCGGTAGGCCCCCACGTCCCGGCTGCCGCGCCGGGCCACCAGGAAGCCGACGACGAGGAAGAGCAGGCCCGTCGACAGCCCGTGGTTGACCATGTAGAGGACGGCACCGGTGCCCGCCTGCGACGTCAGCGCGAAGGTGCCCATCGCGATGAAGCCGAAGTGGGCCAGCGAGGTGTACGCCACCAGGCGTTTCATATCCCGCTGGCCGATGGCGAGCAGTGCCCCGTAGAAGATCCCGATCACCGCCAGCGCGAGCACCACGGGCGCGAAGTAGGACGACGCGTCCGGGAACAGCGGGATGCAGTAGCGGATCAGCCCGAAGGTCCCGACCTTGTCCAGGACGCCGACCAGCAGGATCGCGCCGCCGGTCGGCGACTGCGCGCCCGCGTCCGGCAGCCAGGTGTGGAAGGGGAACAGCGGCGCCTTGATGGCGAAGGCGATGAAGAAGCCCAGGAAGAGCAGCTTCTGCACGCCAGGGGTGATGTCCAGCTGGCGCAGGGTGGCGAAGTCGAAGGTGCCGGTGCCGAGCTGGTCGGACGAGACCACGTAGAGACCGATCACCGCGGCCAGCATGAGCAGCCCGCCGAACAGGCTGTAGAGCAGGAACTTCACCGCCGCGTAGGACCGCTGCGCCTGCTCCTTCACCGGCCCGTAGCTCCCGATCAGGAAGTACATCGGGATCAGCATCGCCTCGAAGAAGACGTAGAACAGGAAGACGTCGGTGGCGGCGAACACCCCGACCATCCCCGCCTCGAGCGCGAGCAGCAGCGCGAAGAACGCCGGGACGCTGCGCCTGCCCGCCACCGGCGCGCCGTCCGGGGAGGCGGCGTCGACCTCGTCCCAGGAGGCCAGCACGACGATCGGCACCAGCAGCGTCGCGAGCAGGATCAGCACCAGCGAGATCCCGTCGGCGCCCACCGAGTAGGAGATGCCGAACTGCTTGATCCAGGAGTACTTCTGGGAGAACTGGAAGCCGGCCTTTGCCGGCTCGTACGCGATGGTCGCCAGCAGCGCCAGCACGAACTCCACCAGCGTGACCGCCAGCGTGACCTGCTTGGCCAGCGTGCCCAGCCGTCGCGGGACGGCCGCGACGACGACCGCCGCGGCGGCCGGGATGATCAACAGGAGGGTCAACCACGGGAAACTGTTCACGTCATCCGGTCCTTACCAGCAGCGCCGTCATGACCACGAGGACAGCACCTCCCAACATCGACAGCGCGTAGGAGCGGACGAACCCGGTCTGGGTGCGGCGCAGCCGCCCGGACAGGCCGCCGATCCCGGCGGCGGTGCCCCGGACCAGCCCGTCCACCCCGACCGTGTCCAGCCAGACCAGGAAGCGGGTGAGGTACTGCCCCGGGCGCATGAACACGGTCTCGTTGAACGTGTTGGCGTAGAGATCGTGCCGGGCGGCCACGGTGACCAGCCCGACCTCGGAGTCGGGGCGGCCGACGGCCTCCACCGGGCGGAGCTGGTAGCGCAGGTAGGCCCCGGCGAAGCCGCCGGCGGCGACCAGCAGGGTGAGCGCCGTGACCACCGCCGGGGAGAGCGTGTGTGCGCCCTCCTCGTGCCCCTCGCCGAACACCGGTGCCAGCCAGTCCTGCAGGGTGCCGCCGACGATGAACAGCCCACCGGCGAACACCGAGCCCACGGCCAGCAGCGCCATCGGCCCGGTCATCACCCTCGGGGACTCGTGGGGGTGCTTCGCGTGTTCGCCCGAGGACGACCAGCGGCGCTCCCCGTGGAAGGTCAGCAGGAACAGCCGGGTCATGTAGAAGGCGGTGATGCCCGCGCCGAGCAGCGCGGTCAGGCCGAGCAGGTACCCGCTGGTGCCGCCCTTGTCGAAGGCAGCCTCAATAATCTTGTCCTTGGTGAAGAACCCGGACAGCGGGGGAAGGCCGATGATGGCCAGGTAGCCGAGGCCGAAGGTGGCCCAGGTGACCGGCATCAGCCGCCACAGGCCACCGTATTTCCGCATGTCCTGTTCGTCGTCCATCGCGTGGATCACCGAGCCGGAGCCGAGGAACAGGCCGGCCTTGAAGAAGCCGTGCGCCAGCAGGTGCGCGATGCCGAGCGCGTAACCGGCCGGGCCCAGCCCCACGGCGAGGAACATGTACCCGATCTGGCTCACCGTCGAGTAGGCGAGCACCTTCTTGATGTCGTCGTAGGCGCAGCCGATGACGCAGCCGATGATGATCGTTACGGCGCCGATGATGACGACCACCGTCCGGGCGGCCTGGGTCTCGGTGAAGATCGGGCTGGCGCGGGCGATGAGGTAGACCCCGGCGGTCACCATGGTGGCGGCGTGGATGAGCGCGGAGATCGGGGTCGGGCCCTCCATCGCGTCCGGCAGCCATGCCTGCAGCGGGAACTGGCCGGACTTGCCGCAGGCGCCGAGCAACAGCAGCAGGGCGATCGCGGTCAGCGTGCCGTACCCGATGACGTCGGCGGCGGCGGCGCCGAGCACCGAGTCGTAGTTCGTGCTGCCCACCGTGGCGAACATCAGCATGATGGCCAGGGCGAGCCCCACGTCGCCGACCCGGTTCATGTAGAAGGCCTTGTTGGCCGCGGTCGCCGCGGCCGGCTTGTACTCCCAGAACTTGATCAGCAGGAAGGACGACAGGCCGACCAGTTCCCAGCCCGCGTACAGGACGAGGAAGTTGTCCCCGAGGACGAGCAGCAGCATGGACGCCAGGAACAGGTTCATGTAGGCGAAGAACCTGCGCCGCCCGGGATCGTGCGCCATATAGCCGATCGAGTAGATGTGGATCAGCGTCCCCACGCCGGTGATCAGCAGCACGAAGACCGCGGAGAGCTGGTCGAAGAGCAGGCCGGCATCCACCTGGAAGCCGTTGACCGAGATCCAGGAGAACAGGTGCTGGGCGACCTGCCGGTCATCGGCGGCCCGGCCGCGCAGCCCGAAGAACAGCACCAGCCCCACGACGAAGCTCGCCGCGGAGGCCGCGGTGCCCAGCAGATGGCCCCAGCGGTCGGTCCTCCGCCCGCCGAGCAGCAGGATCAGCGCCCCCGCCAGCGGGAGCACCAGCAGCAGCCACGTGGCCGAGAACACGCCGCTGGCCGCCGCGTATCCCACCTCGTGTCCCACCTCATGCGGCATGGGGTACCTCGCCCTCGAAGAGGCGGCCGGCAAGGAGGCGGCCGGCTGGCCGGTGGCCGTCAGGCAGGTGCTCGTCAGGCAGGTGGCCGTCGGATGCACGGCCCTCGGATGCCCTGCCGCCACACGCGTCGACACCACGCGTGTCGACACGGTGCGTATGGCCGTGGGGTATATGCGTCACTGCACTCATCGTCCGTTCTGCCGTGACCGGGGTCCCGGCCACCACGTCCCACCGGCGCCTGGTGAGATCGTCACCGGTGACACACCTGAGGAACTGGCTAGTACTTGAGCAGGTTCACGTCGTCCACCGAGGCGGACCGGCGGGTGCGGAAGATCGTAAGAATGATCGCCAGGCCGATGACCACCTCGGCCGCGGCCACCACCATCACGAAGAACGCCATGATCTGGCCGTCCAGGGTGCCGTTGATCCTGGAGAAGGTGACCAGGGTCAGGTTCGCCGCGTTCAGCATCAGCTCGACGCACATGAAGACGACGATCGCGTTACGGCGCAGCAGGACACCGACCGCGCCGATGGTGAACAGCAGCGCGGCGAGGATCAGATAGTTCGCGGGGTTCACCGGCCCGTCCCCTTCCCGGCCCCGACCGGACGCTGGTTGCCGCGGCCATGCGCCCCGGCGCCGTTGTCGCCGTCACCGGGAGCCCCGGCGT
>NZ_CEVIVD010000003.1:11072-17636 GCF_982290655.1 Protofrankia sp. CiP1_Cm_nod3 | reverse complement strand
CGCGGCCCGCGCCGGGACCGGCACCGCCGGGCAGGCCCGCCGGCAGCCGGGCGTCCTGGGGCCGGGCGTAGACGGCCGGCCCGGGGATCGGGGTGACCCGGCCCCCGTCGGCGAACCGGCGCCGCAGCATCTCCCGCTGCGTCACCTTGCCGTCGACCCGTTCCCGGTGCCCGAGGATCATGGCGCCGACCGCGGCGATGATGAGCAGCGCGGAAATGATCTCGAACGCGAACACGTAGTCGGTGAACAGCAGGCGGGCGATCGCCTGGATGTTGCCGCCGTCGTTGGCGGCCGTGAGCCCGGCCGCGGTGGTGCCGTTGTTGATCACGCCGCCGATCGGGAACACCAGCAGCCCGGCGAACCCGAACCCCAGGATGATCGCGGCCACCCGCTGGCCGCGCAGGGTCTCCACCAGGGAGTCGGAGGAGTCCACCCCGACCAGCATCAGCACGAACAGGAACAACACCATGATCGCCCCGGTGTACACGACGATCTGCACGAAACCGAGGAACGGCGCGTCCTGCAGCAGGTAGAAGACAGCCAGGCAGAAGAAGTTCGTCACCAGCAGCAGCGCCCCGTGCACGGCGTTGCGGGCGAGCACCATGCCCAGTGCCGCGAGCACCGCCACCGGGGCGAGCACCCAGAACGTCGCGGCCTCGCCGGTGGACGTCCGGGTGATCTCCCCCGCCGCCTGGGCCAGGATCTGCGCGCTCATCGGGCCGGCTCCGGCTCGCTGTCCAGGCCGGGCGCGTCCGCGCCGGCGCCGGAGAGACCGGATGCGTCGAAGGGGCCGGCGCGGTCCGGGTCGAACCGGTAGTAGTCCGTCTCGCTGTCACCGAGGAACATTGGATGCGGCGGCGCCGTCATCCCCTCGCCCAGCGGGGCGAGCAGCTGCTCCTTGGTGAAGATGAGGTCCGTCCGGCTGTCGTCGGCGAGCTCGTAGTCGTTGGTCATGGTCAGCGCCCGGGTCGGGCACGCCTCAATGCACAGGCCGCACAGGATGCAGCGCAGATAGTTGATCTGGTAGACGCGCCCGTAGCGCTCCCCGGGGGAGTAACGCTGCTCCTCGGTGTTGTCCGCGCCCTCCACGTAGATCGCGTCGGCCGGGCAGGCCCACGCGCACAGCTCGCAGCCGACGCACTTCTCCAGCCCGTCGGGATGCCGGTTGAGCTGGTGGCGGCCGTGGAAACGAGGCGCGGTCGGCTTCTTCTCCTCCGGATACTGCTCGGTCGTCGGCTTCTTGAACATGGTCGAGAAGGTGACGCCGAATCCCTTGTACGGGTCGAGGATCCCCATGGCTCAGCTCTCCTGCCGCGGTCCACCCGCGACGATGACGGTGGCGGACGACGACCGGTCCGGGCCGGTGACGGACGGCGGCCGGCCGGCCGCGCCGGCCGCGTCGGCCGTAGCGGCGGGCGGCGGCCACGGGATCCGGTCCAGACTGGGCGCGTTACGGATGCGCTCCTGCTCGGCGGCCTCAAGACGTTCCCGGTGTTTGCGCGCACCGGGATCGATGATCGTGACGATGAGCAGGATGCCGGTGGCGATCCCGAAACCGATCAGCCACGGCGTCCGGTCGGTGACGTTCTCCCGGTAGACCTTGAAGGTCGCCACGGCGAGCAGCCACACCAGCCCGACCGGGATCAGGACCTTCCAGCCGAACGCCATGAACTGGTCGTAGCGCAGCCGGGGCAGCGTGCCGCGCAGCCAGATGAACAGGAACAGGAACGCCAGCAGCTTCAGCACGAACCAGATCACCGGGAACCAGCCGGTGTCGAAGTGCGAGAAGTACGGGATCGGCGGCGGCTGCCACCCGCCGAGGAACAGCGTCGTCGCCACCGCGGACACGGTCACGGTGTTGATGTACTCGGCGAGGAAGAAGAACGCGAACTTGATCGAGCTGTATTCGGTGTGGAAACCACCGACCAGCTCGCCTTCGGCCTCGGGCAGGTCGAACGGCGTCCGGTTCGTCTCACCCACCATCGCGATGCAGTAGATGATGAAGGACGGCACCAGCACCACGTTCCACCAGTGGCTCTGGCCCTCCACGATGCCCGAGGTGGACAGCGTCCCGGAGTTGAGGAAGACCGCGACGAAGGACAGCCCCATCGCGACCTCGTAGGAGATGATCTGCGCCGCCGAGCGCAGCGACCCCAGCAGCGGGTAGGTCGACCCGCTCGCCCAGCCGGAGAGGATCAGCCCGTACACGCCCAGCGACGAGGCGGCCAGCACGAACAGGATGGCCACCGGCAGGTCCGCGAGCTGCAGGCTGGTGTGCTCACCGAAGATCGACACCTCGGGCCCGAACGGGATCACCGCGAACGCGAGGAACGCCGGGATCGCCGAGACGATCGGGGCGAGGATGAAGACCGGCCGGTCGGCGAGAACCGGGATGATGTCCTCTTTGAGCATGAGCTTCACGCCGTCGGCGAGGCTCTGCAGCCAGCCCTTGGGGCCGTGCCGGTTGGGGCCGACACGCTGCTGCATCCGGGCCACGACCTTGCGCTCGAACACGATCGCGAACAGCGTTATCAGCAGCAGGAAGGCGAAGACCGCCACGGCCTTGAGCAGGATCAGCCAGAACGGGTCGTCACCGAAGACGGCCAGGTCCGGGTCGGTGGCACCGGCCGCCAGCACCGGCGCGAACGAGGGTGAGTAGCTCATGACCGGCCTTCCGCGCCGCTGCCCGCGACGGCGTCGACAAGATCATGGCCGCCGTCCGGGGCGCCGGCGGCCACACTGATGTTCACCACTTCGCCGGCACGCCCGGCGAGCGAGGCACGGACGTGGGAGCCCGGTGAGAAGGCCGGCAGCCACACCACCCGGTCGGGCATCGAAGTGATCTCCAGGGGGAGGGTGATGGTGCCGCGGCCGGTGCTGACGCTGACGGGCGCGCCGTCGACCGCGCCGATCTCACCGGCCGTCACCGCCGACAGCCTGACCCGCGGCGGGCGGGCCGTCCCGGCGAGGTAGGGCTCGCCGTCGAGCAGCCGGCCGTCGTCGATCAGCTGGTGCCAGCTGGCGAGCACCGCCTGGCCCGGTGCCGGCTCGGGCAGCGCGGGCTGCTCGGCCGCCGGCGCCGGCACGCGGTTGATCCCGGCACCGGCACGGCCGAACCTCGCCAGCTCGCGCGCGGCCACCCCGGGGTCGTCCACACCGAGGGCGATCCCCATCCGGGCGGCCAGGATGTGCAGCACCCGCAGGTCCGGCAGCGCGGCGGTCTCCAGGGCCCGCTGGAACGCGCGCAGGCGTCCCTCCCAGTTGACGAACGAGCCCGCCTTCTCCGCCACCGGCGCGACCGGCAGGACCACGTCGGCGAGTTCGGTCACCGCGGAGGCGCGCACCTCCAGGGACACGCAGAACGGCACGGAGGCGATCACCTTCAGGGCGGCGGCCGGATCGGGCAGGTCGTGGACGTCCACCCCGGCGACGACGAGCCCGTCGAGCTCACCGGCGGCAGCGGCGGCGAGGATGGCCGCGGTGTCCCGGCCCGGCTCGGCCGGGACGACGGCACCCCAGATCTCCTCGGCCTCGGCGCGGGCCACCGGATCCGCCACCGGGCGCCCGCCCGGCAGCAGCGATGGCAGTGCGCCGGCGGCGAGCGCGCCGCGCTCCCCGGCCCGGCGTGGCACCCAGGCCAGCCGCGCGCCGGTCGCCTCGGCCAGCCGCAGCGCCGCGGTCAGCGTCCCGGGGGCCTGCGCGGCGCGCTCCCCCACCAGGATCACCGCCCCGTCGGCGCGCAGCGCGGCGGCCGCCGCGGACTGGGTCCCGTCCTGAATCCTGTTGACCGGCCCGGCCAGGGCGGCCAGGGCGGCGGCTTCGGCTCCGGGGACGACCGGCAGCAGCGTCCCGGAGATCTTCGACAACCCGCGGGTGGCCAGCGGGGCCAGCGAGAAGATCGCCGTGGTCTGCTTCTGCGCGGCCTTGCGCAGCCGCAGGAAGATCGTCGGCGCCTCCTCCTCGGGCTCGAGCGCGACCAGCAGGACGCCGGGCGCGGCTTCCAGACCGGCGTGGGTGACCCCGATGCCGGTGCCGGCGACCGCGTGGGCGAGGAACGCCTCCTCCTCGGCCGAGTGCGGCCGGGCCCGGAAGTCCACGTCGTTGGTGCGCAGGGCGACGCGGGCGAACTTGGCGTAGGCGTAGGCGTCCTCACGGGTGAGCCTGCCGCCGGCGAGCACGCCGACGCCGTGGCGGTCCCGGCATTCGGCCAGCCCGCGGGCGGCGAAGGCCAGCGCCTCGCTCCACGACGCCTCGACCAGCTCCCCGGTGGCGTCGTCACGGACCAGCGGGGTGCGCAGCCGGTCGGCGCCGTCGGCGTAGGTGAAGGCGAACCGGCCCTTGTCGCAGTTCCACTCCTCGTTGACGGCCGGGTCGTCGGCGGCGAGCCGGCGCCGGACCTTGCCGCGGCGGTGGTCGGTGCGCAGCGCGCAGCCGGCCGCGCAGTGCTCACACGCGGTCGGGGTGGACACCAGGTCGAACGGCCGGGCCCGGAACCGGTAGGCCGCGCTGGTCAGCGCGCCCACCGGGCAGATCTGCACGGTGTTGCCGGAGAAGTAGGACTGGAACGGCTCGTCCTCGCTGATCGAGACCTGCTCGTTGGCGCCCCGCTCGAACAGTTCGATGAAGGGGTCGCCGGCGATCTGCGCGGAGAACCGGGTGCAGCGCGCGCACAGCACGCAGCGCTCCCGGTCGAGCAGGATCTCGCTGGAGATGGCGACAGGCTTCGGGTAGGTCCGCTTGGCCTCCCGGAACCGTGAGACGGCGCCACCGTTGGCCATCGACTGGTTCTGCAGCGGGCACTCGCCGCCCTTGTCGCAGACCGGGCAGTCCAGCGGATGGTTGAGCAGCAGGAACTCCAGCGTCCCCGCCTGCGCCTTCTGCGCCACCGGCGAGGTGAGCTGGGTGCGCACGACCATGTCGGCCGCGACCGTGGTCGTGCAGGAGGCGACCGGCTTGCGCTGGCCCTCGACCTCGACGATGCACTGCCGGCAGGCGCCGACGGGGTCGAGCAGCGGATGGTCGCAGAACCGCGGGATCTCGATCCCGAGCAGCTCGGCGGCCCGGATGATCAGTGTCCCCTTCGGGACGCTGACCGCGATGCCGTCGATGGTCAGGGTGACGAGATCCGGCGGCGCGGGCTCGGCCGGGGGCTGCGAGGCGCTGCTCTTCGACACGGTTGTCATAGTGATCAGTGAGCTCCCGCGAAGGCGTCCGGCGTGCCGGCGACGCGGTCGGTGGGGGTGGCCGGGACGAACTCGTCCCGGAAGAACTTGATCCCGGAGACGATCGGTGAGGTGGCGCCGTCGGCGAGCGCGCAGAAGGCCCGGCCGAAGATGTTGTCGCAGGCGTCGACAAGGGTGTCGACGTCCTCGGCGTCGCCGTCACCGCGTTCGAGCCGGGAGAGGATCTGGACCATCCAGGTGGTGCCCTCGCGGCAGGGCGTGCATTTGCCGCAGGACTCGTGCGCGTAGAACTGGGTGAGCCGCCGGACGACCTTGAGCATGTCCACGGTCTCATCCATGAGCATGATGGCGGCGGTGCCGAGCAGGGAGCCAGCCTCGGCGACCCCCTCGAAGTCCAGCGGGACGTCGAGATGGTCCGCGGTGAGCATCGGCGTCGAGGAGCCGCCGGGCGTCCACGCCTTCAGCCGCCGGCCGCCGCGGATGCCGCCGGCGAGATCCAGCAGCTCGGCGAGGGTGGTCCCCATCGGCGCCTCGTACTGGCCCGGGCGGGTCACGTGCCCGGACAGGCTGTAGATCTTCGGCCCCGGCGAGCGCTCCCGGCCCATCGAGCGGAACCACTCCACCCCGCGCCGGATGATGAACGGCACGGTGGCGATGGTCTCCACGTTGTTGACCACGGTCGGGGACGCGTACAGCCCGTGGGTCGCCGGGAACGGCGGGCGCAGCCGGGGCTGGCCGCGGCGGCCCTCCAGCGAGTCCAGCAGCGCGGTCTCCTCGCCGCAGATGTAGGCGCCGGCCCCGGAGTGGACGACCAGGTCCAGGTCGAAGCCGCTGCCGAGGATGTCACGGCCGAGGTAGCCGGCCTGGTACGCCTCGGCGACCGCGGCGCGCAGCCGGCGCCCGCAGTGCACCAGCTCCCCGCGCAGGTAGATGAAGGCGCGGTGGGCCCGCACCGCGTAGGAGGCGATGATGATGCCCTCCACCAGCGAGTGCGGGTCGGCCATCATCAGTGGCGCGTCCTTGCAGGTGCCGGGCTCGCCCTCGTCCGCGTTGATCACCAGGTAGTGCGGCTTGTCGTCGCCCTGCGGGATGAAGCTCCACTTCATCCCGGTGGGGAAGCCGGCACCGCCGCGGCCGCGCAGCCCGGAGTCCTTGACAATCTTGATGATGTCGTCCGGGCCCAGCTCCAGGGCCTGCCGCAGCGCCTGGTAGCCGTCGGTGCTCTCGTAGACGGCCAGTGTCCAGGAGCCGGGGGTGTTCCAGCGTCCGGTGAGGACCGGGGTAACCGGCATGGTCAGCTCCCCTTCGTCGAATCGTCGGTCCGCGCGGCCTTGGCGGGAGCGGCCTTGGCGGGAGCGGCCTTGGCGGGAGCGGCCTTGGC
>NZ_CEVIVD010000003.1:1607-10420 GCF_982290655.1 Protofrankia sp. CiP1_Cm_nod3 | reverse complement strand
GGGGCGCCGCCGGCCGGGCCGGCGACCGTGGCGTCGGCGGTGTCCGTGACCAGCAGCCCGGCGATGGACGGGTCACCCACGCCCGGGCCGGCGGCCGCCTCGGGCCTCGGGTCGGGGAGGCCGGCGAGCTGCCGGGACGCCTCGGCGAACGTGCACAGCGGCGCGCCCCGGGTCGGGGCCGGCCGCTCGCCGCGGCGCAGCGCCTCCACGATCTCGCTCGCGGACTGCGGGTCGACCTGGTCGAAGAACTCGTAGTTGACGGTCAGCACCGGCGCGTAGTCGCACGCGGCCAGGCACTCGGCGTGCTCGAGGGTGATCGTGCCGTCCGCGGTGGTCTGGTCGTGCCCGACCCCGAGCTCCCGCGAGAGGCGGGCGTAGACCTCCTCGCCGCCGAGCAGCGCGCAGGAGAGGTTGGTGCACACCGACACCAGCCAGTCGCCGACGGGCCGGCGCTTGTACATCGTGTAGAAGGTGGCGACCGCGCTGACCTCGGCATGGGTGATGCCGAGCGCGGAGGCGCAGAACTCCACCCCCTCGGCGGTGACGCAGCCGTCCTCGGCCTGCACGAGGTGCAGCAGGGGCAGCAGTGCCGACCGGGAGTGCCCGGCCGGGTACTGTGCGATGATGTCCGCTGCCGCGGCGCGGGTTTCTTCGGTGAGCGGCACTACCGGTCAACTCCCCCCAGGACTGGGTCGACGGAGGCCACGCCGACGATCACGTCCGCGACCTGCCCGCCTTCGGTCATCGCCGGGACCGCCTGCAGGTTGACGAAGCTTGGTTCCCGGACGTGGACGCGGGACGGCCTGGTGCCGCCGTCGCTGACCACGTGGTAGCCCAGCTCGCCGCGGGGCGACTCCACGGCCGTGTACACCTGCCCGGCCGGCACCCGGAAGCCCTCGGTGACCAGCTTGAAGTGATGGATCAGGGCCTCCATCGAGGTGCCCATGATCGTACGGATGTGGTCGAGGGAGTTGCCCATCCCGTCGCTGCCGATCGACAGCTGGGCCGGCCAGGCGATCTTCTTGTCCGCGACCATCACCGGGCCGGGCTTCAGCCGGTCCAGGCACTGCTCAACGATCTTCAATGACTCGCCCATCTCCGCCAGCCGCACCAGGTAGCGGGCGTAGGAGTCGCCGTCCAGCGAGGTGGGGACCTCGAACTCGTAGGTCTCGTAGCCGCAGTACGGGATGGTCTTGCGCAGGTCCCACTCCAGCCCGGCGGCACGCAGCACCGGGCCGGTCACGCCGAGCGCGATGCAGCTGGCCGCGTCGATGTAGTTGACATCGACCATGCGGCCCTTCCAGATCGGCTGCCCCGACAGCAGGGCGTGATACTCCTTGATCCGTTTGGGCATGTCGACGAGGAACGCCTGGATGTCGCGGATGACGTCGTCCGGAAGGTCCTGGGCCAGCCCGCCGGGACGGACGTAGGCGTGGTTCATCCGCAGCCCGGTGATCGTCTCCAGGAGATCGAGGATCTTCTCCCGCTCCCGGAAGCCGAAGATCATCCCGGTGGTGGCCCCGATCTCCATGGCGCCGGTGGCCAGCCACACCAGGTGCGAGGCGATCCGCTGCAGCTCCATCACCAGCACCCGGATGACCGTGGCCCGCTCGGGGACCTCGTCGGTGATGCCGAGCAGCTTCTCCACCGCCAGGCAGTAGGCCGTCTCGTTGAACAGCGGCGCGAGGTAGTCGGCGCGGGTGAGGAAGGTGACCGCCTGCGTCCAGGTGCGGAACTCGCAGCTCTTCTCGATCCCGGTGTGCAGGTAGCCGATGACGACCTGGGTCCGGGTGACCGTCTCGCCCTCGATCTCCAGGACGAGCCGCAGCACCCCGTGCGTGGACGGGTGCTGGGGGCCCATGTTGACGGTGAGGCGCTCGGAGTAGTCCTCGCCGCCGATCACCTGCTCCCAGTCACCGCCGGTGACAGTGTAGACCCGCTCCCCCGCCGACTCGGTGAAGCCGGCCTCGTAGGCGTCGCCGTATCCGGGAGCGTCGTCGTACTCAGGAGCGTTGTTCTGTCCGGGAGCGTCGACGGGCGGTCCGGCGGATGTGGTGGGGCCGGCCGCGGCGGTGAACGCGGCTGACGTGTCGAACGTGTGGGTCATAACGAACCTCGTAGACAAAGACGACACGGGGTGGAACGCCGCCGCGGGCCACCGGCCACGGCGCTCATGCCGGACAGCGCACTCGTACCGGCTGTACCGGACAGGCTGGTCATGAATAGCTCCGGCGGCTGTCCGGGGCCGGTACCTGGGCGCCCTTGTAGTCGACCGGCACGCCGCCGAGCGGGTAGTCCTTGCGCTGCGGGTGGCCGACCCAGTCGTCCGGCATCATGATCCGCTCCAGGCCGTCCCGGCCGGAGAAGACGATGCCGAACAGGTCGTAGGCCTCCCGCTCGTGCCAGTCCGCGGTCGGCCAGACATCCATGACGCTGGGGACGGCCGGGTCGTCGTCGGCCACCGAGACCTCCAGCCGGACGCGGCGGCGCCAGGTCATCGACGTCAGGTGGTAGACGGCGTGCAGCCGGCGTCCGGTCGGGTCCTCGGGATAGTCCGCGCCGGAGACGCTGGAGAGCAGCTCGAAGCGCAGCTGCGGGTCGTCCCGCAGGGTCTGGGCGACCGCGGGCAGATGGTCGCGCCGGACGTGCAGGGTCAGCTCCCCGCGGTCGACGACCACCCGTTCGAGCGCGTCGGTGAGCTGCGGGAAGGCACGCTCGAGGGCGTCGTAGACGGCGTCGGCGTCGGCGTCGGCGAACGGCCGAGAGCTCGAGGTGAGCGCCGGCGGGTTGCGGACCAGGCCGCCGAAGCCGGAGGTGTCACCGGAGCCGGCGGCGCCGAAGGCGTCCTGCCGGCGCGGCCCGCCCTTGCCCGACGCCGCGCCGGCCGCCGGTACGAGCTCGCTCATGACGCCGCCTCACCGGTGGAATCGTCGTCCCCGGCGCGCCGGCCGGCTGGCCCGGCTGGCCCGGCTGGCCCGGCTGATCCGGTCGGCCCACCGGCCGACGGCAGGCGCTTGGCCCGGCCGAAGACCGAGCCCGGGGGGACGGCGGCCGGCCGCCGGTCGTCGAGGGACGGCTCGACCACGCCGGCCCCGGCCGGCGCCGGGGCACCCGCCGGCAGGCGGAACCGCTTGCGGTCGTTGACCGACAGCGTGTTGGTGTCGACAGCGCCGGCCGGCAGGCCCGCGCGCGCCGTGGCCACCTCGATCGGCTTCGGGTAGGGCGACTCGCCCACCTTCGTGTAGGCGACCTTGCCGGTGACCGTGCCGGCCAGGATCTTCTCGTGCAGCTTCAGGATCGCGTCCATGAGCATCTCCGGCCGCGGCGGGCAGCCCGGCAGGTACATGTCCACCGGGACGATGTGGTCAACGCCCTGCACGATGGCGTAGTTGTTGAACATCCCGCCGCTGCTCGCGCAGACGCCCATGGACAGCACCCACTTGGGCTCGGGCATCTGGTCGTAGATCTGGCGCAGCACCGGGGCCATCTTCTGGCTCACCCGGCCCGCGACAATCATGAGATCGGCCTGCCGGGGGCTGGCCCGGAACACCTCCATCCCGAACCGGGCGAGGTCGTAGCGGCCGGCGCCGGTCGACATCATCTCGATCGCGCAGCAGGCCAGGCCGAACGTGGCCGGCCACAGGGAGGACCGCCGTGACCAGTTGGCCATCTTCTCGACGGTGGTGAGCAGCAGGCCGCCGGGCAGCTTCTCTTCTAGTCCCATTCCAGGCCTCCCCGCCGCCACACGTAGGCGTAGGCGACGAAAACGGTCGCGATGAACAGCACCATCTCGACGAGCCCGAAGGTCCCCAGTGCGCCGAACGCGACCGCCCACGGATAGAGGAAGATGATCTCGATGTCGAAGACGATGAACAGCATCGCCGTCAGGTAGAACTTCACCGGAAAACGATGTGGGCCAACCGGCTCGCGCGGCGGTTCGATTCCGCACTCGTACGCGTCGAGCTTGGCACGGTTGTACCTCTTCGGGCCGACCAGCGCGCCCGTGATCACAGATCCGATCGCGAACGCCGACGCGATCACTAAAAGCACGAGGATCGGCACGTAGTTCGACAGCATGCCGAGCTCCTCTCTACAGGTCCGATGCGGGACGTGGCGGTTTTCGGTTGGCGGTTCTCGGTTGGCAGTTCTCGGTTGGCGGTTCCCGGCTCGCTGTCCCGGTTCGCGGCCGCGGGCTCACCGCCGGCCGCCGGGACACGACCGGCCGCCGGGACACGGCTGGCGCGGCTGGCGCGGCGAGGACGGCCGGCTCATGGCGCCGACACCGATCACGGTCACCGGCTGTCCCGACTCCGGTGGCCGGGTGCCGCCAGGGAGCCTACGCGACGCCCGCCCCAGACGCGCGGACCGGTTTCCCGGCGGCGATCCGGCGGGCGGAAAAAGCATGATCGGGCTGCCGTTGGCCCCCGGGACGAGTGGGCGTCCATGCACACCCGCCGCATGTCTGACCACAAACCGATGCTGTCGAGGCGTCCGCCGGCTGGCTCACCGGGCGCGGGCCGTGCGCCGGAAGACCGGGGCCTGCGTTCCGCCGGTGCCGCCACCATCCACCGAAGACCGCTTCAGGTCGCGGGCGCGAGCCGGGACATAGCGTTGATCAGGCGGTCCAGCGCATCACCCCCTCGCGGGTCGGTGAGATTCGCCAGCAGCTTCAGGGTGAAGCGCATGAGCGTCGGTCGCGGCAGCCCGTAGCGGGTCAGTATCCGCATGACGGACGGGTTCCCGATCAGTTCGACGAACACCCGCCCGAGTGTGTAGTAGCCGCCGTAGCGTTGCCGGAGAACGTCCGGGTACGCCTGCAGCGCCCGTTCCCGGGCCGGCCCCCGCGAGCGGGCCAGCGCCTGGACGGCCACTTCGGCCGCGAGCCGTCCGGACTCCATCGCGTAGGCGATCCCCTCGCCGTTGAACGGGTTGACCGTCCCGCCGGCGTCCCCGACCAGCAGCAGGCCGTCGCGGTAGTGCGGCGCCCGGTTGAAGGCCATCGGCAGGGCGCCGCCGCGGACCGGCCCGACCGCGTTCTCCGCGGTGAAACCCCACTGCGGCGGCAGCGCGTCGAGCCACCGCCGTAGCAGGTCCCGGTAGTCCGTGTGCTGGAAGGCGCTGCTGGTGTTGAGCATGCCGAGCCCGACGTTGCTCGTCCCGTCGCCCACCCCGAAGATCCATCCGTAGCCGGGCAGCAGCCGGGACGCGCCCGGCCTGCCCTCCCACAGCTCCAGGTGGGACTCCAGGTAGTCGTCATGGGTGCGGGGGCTGCGGTAGTACTGGCGCACTGCCACCCCCAGCGGACGATCCTCCCGGCGGCGGATGTCCAGCGACAGCGCCATCCGCGCGCTGTTCCCGTCCGCGGCGATCACCAGTGGGGCGCGGAAGGCCAGCGGCTGCCCACCGCGCGACGCCCTGGCCTTCACCCCGACGACCCGTCCGGTGCGCTCGTCGCGGATCGGGCCGGTGACGGTGGTCTCCTCCCGTAGCTGGGCGCCGGCCTTCTCGGCGTGCCGGGCGAGCAGCTCGTCGAAGTCGAGACGGGGCCGGACCAGGCCGTAGTCCGGCCAGTTCGCCAGCTCCGGCCAGGGCAGCTCGAGCCGCAGCCCGCCGCCGATGACACGCAGGCCTCGGTTGCGGGCCCAGCCGGAGCCGGCCTGGGCCGTACCGGCTGCGCCGGCCGTACCGGCCGTGCCGGCCGTGCCGGCCGTGCCAGTTGTACCGGCTGCGCCGGTTGTACTGGCCGTGCCGGCCACGCCGACGGTGCTGGCGGCGCCGGCCGCGCCGGCCGCCGGGCCCGCGACGGCACCGGCGCCCGCTGCCGTGCCGGTGCCGGTATCAGGACCAGCGCCCATGTCGGCGTCGCTGCCGGTGTCGATGCCCATCTCGATGAGGCTGCGCACGGCACGGGGGGTCAGCCCGTCACCGCAGACCTTCTCCCGGGGGAAGCGGGTCTTTTCCAGCAGGATGACGGCGAGCCCGGTCCGGGCCAGGTGACAGGCGGCCGCCGACCCGCCGGGGCCGGCGCCGACGACTATGACATCGGCATGCTCGGCCTGGACCGCTGTCATGATCACACATCTCCGGATCGCCGGTCGTATTCCCGCGTGCTGCGCTGCCGCCGCTCGTGAAGGTTTTCACGAGCGCAACGGCGAGTCTAGGCCCTGCGCCCGTCGGCGGCACAGGCGCCGGGATCGCACCGGCCTCCGCGTCGCACCGTCCGGCTGGCACATACGGACGACATCAGCCAAACAGCGAACAAACAACGGACAACAGCAGTCAATATTCACTGAAAGTAGTCATGTGAAACACTCCTTTTATCGGACATAACGTATATTCGGCTCTGCGTGACAATCACGGCCGACGATCGGCACGACCGGCAAAGTCATGGCACGACGGCCATGGCACGACCGGCAAAGTCATGGCACGACGGTCATGGCACGACGGCCAGCATGGCCGACCGGCACCGGGCCGTACGCTCCCGCCCTCGCCGGGCGCACGGAGTCGGCAGGCCGTCACGCCCCACGCGCCCACACGTGCCCACACGTGCCCGCGAGCGGCCCGGCTGACAGGCCGCCACAGACCGGCCGGCCGGTCTGCCCGGATCACCCACCGAATGGTGGACGCCGCACCGGACGGCCGTGGATGTGCCGGAACGACAGTGATTGATCCCGCACGCTGGGGTACTACGGAGCATGGGCCGCGCCGTCCCTGATGCGATCCTCTCGTAGAGCCGTACCCACACCGGATGCACCGGACAGGAGCAGAGCACAGATGAGCCGCGAGACCGTGACGCTGTCCACCGCGGACGGGCCCATGCAGGCCGCCGTCGCCCACCCGGCCGGCAGGCCTCGAGGCGGGGTCGTCGTCGTCCAGGAGGCGTTCGGGCTCACCGACCACATCGTGGACGTGTGCGACCGGTTCGCCACCGCCGGCTGGCGCGCCATCGCGCCGGCCCTCTTCCACCGGGTGGGCTCGCCGGTCTTCCCCTACGGCGGGGACTTCACCGTGGTCCGGCAGGCCATGGGGACGCTCAACAGCCTCGACATCCTGGAGGACGTCGACGCAAGCATGGCCCTGCTCGCCGACGAGGGGACCGCCGTCGGCCGCATCGCGGTGGTCGGCTTCTGCATGGGCGGGTCGGTCGCCACCATCGCGGCCGTCCACCGCCCGCTCGGGGCCGCCGTGAGTTTCTACGGCGGCGGGCTCGCCGAGGGCAGGTTCGGCGAGGCACCCCTGATCGAGATCGCGCCCCGCCTGCAGGCCCCGTGGCTGGGCCTGTTCGGCGACCGTGACCAGGGCATCCCGGTGGAGCAGGTCGAGGCCTTCCGGTCGGCCGCGCGGGACGCCGCCGTGCCCACGCAGGTCGTCCGCTACCCGGACGCCGAGCACGGGTTCCACTGCGACGCCCGGCCCGCCGTGTACAACGCCGCCGCCGCCGAGGACGCCTGGGCCCGCACCCTGACCTGGCTGGACGCCCACATCCCAACCTGACCACCCGGCCCGCCCGTCCAACCCGGCCACCTGGTCCAGCCACCCGAACCGACCGCCTGATCCGACCACCTGATCCGACCGCCTGATCCGACCACCTGATCCGACCGCCGGCTCCGGCCAGCCGCCCGGCCCGTCCGATCAGCCGGTCCGCCCGGCCTCTCGGCCCCGGTCGCGCCGGGGCCGCCGCCGGCCAGCCCGGTCAACGGGCCGGCCGGCCCGGCCAACGGGGCGGTCAGGCCGGGCGCCAGGCCCGGTGCAGGGCCACGATGCCGCCGGTGAGGTTACGCCAGCCCACCCTGGTCCAGCCCGCGCCGGCGATGCGGTCGGCCAGGGCCGCCTGGTCCGGCCAGGCCCGGATCGACTCGGCCAGGTAGACGTACGCGTCCGGGCTGCTGCTGACCAGCCGGGCGAGGCCGGGCAGCGCCCGCATCAGGTACTCCGTGTAGACCGTGCGCCACGGCGCCCAGGTCGGGCGGCTGAACTCGCAGACCACCAGGCGCCCGCCCGGACGGGTCACCCGCGCCAGCTCCGCCAGGCACGCCTCGACGTCGACCACGTTGCGCAGGCCGAACGAGACCGTCACCCGGTCGAAGGACGCCGCCGCGAACGGCAGCGCGAGCCCGTCCCCGGCGACCAGCGCCAGCGCCCCACCGCCGGGAACCGGCTCCGTGCCACCGCCGGGAACCGGCGTCACTGTGCCGCCGCTGGCCGCGGGCGGACGCTGGCCCAGGCGTTGCTGCCCGACCCGGAGCATGCCCAGCGAGAAGTCGCAGGCCACGACCGAGACGCCCCGGGCGGCGAACGCCCGTGACGAGGTGCCGGTGCCGGCGGCCAGATCCAGTACCCGCAGCCCCGGGCGCAGGTCCAGGGCGTCCGCGGTGGCGCCGCGCCAGGTGCGGTCCAGACCGGCCGAGAGCACCGCGTTGGTCAGGTCGTAGCGCCGGGCGACACCGTCGAACATGGCCGCGACCTCGTCCGGCCGCTTCTGAGGCCCGGCCACCCGTGCCGGGGCTCCACCCGCGGGGCCCGCGGGGCTCCTCGTACCTCGCATGCTTCTTCCCAGGCTCCCCGTAATTCTTTCCGGGACTTTCAGGCTCCCCGGGCTTCTCGGACCACCCGGGCCGCGCAGGGCCCGCGGTCCTAGCGAGCTCAGCGGATGTCGCCGGCCCGCCGGTCCTGCCGCATTTTCCAGATCCTCCCGACCGGCTGGGCTTTCAGGAAATTTTCGGCCTTCTGTTGTTTCCGAGCCCTCTCGGCTCTCCTGACTCCTCAGATCTTCCCGACCCCCTGGATTTTCCAGGTCTTCCAGGTCTTCTGGG
>NZ_CEVIVD010000003.1:0-1227 GCF_982290655.1 Protofrankia sp. CiP1_Cm_nod3 | reverse complement strand
ACGGAGCTCACCGCGGCACCGTCGCGGTTCCGGCACCGCCGACGGGCCCAGAGCTCGGCACGGCCGCCGGCACGGCCGCGGTGGCGGGCGGGAAGGAGGCGGCCGCGGCGATACCGGCAGCCAGCGGATCCGTGCGGGCGGCCGTGGCCAGCGCCGCCCGCACGGCGTCCCAGTCGGTGCCGGTGCCGATCGCCGCCAGCCGCTGCCGCGTCGCGTCGTCGCACAGCGCGCCGGCGACGCCGGCCTCGTACAGGCCACGGGCGGACACGCCCAGTGCCGCGGCCACCGCGTGCTCACGGCCGAGATCGGTGTCGAACATAGCCGGGTCGTCGGTGGCCAGCGAGCAGCGCACCCCCGCCTCGACCAGCGCGGGCAGCGGATGCCCGGCAAGATCCGCCGCTGAGCGCGTCCGCAGGTTGGACACCGGGCAGACGTCCAGGACGACATCCCGCTCGACAAGATCGGCTACGAGGCCGGGATCGTCCAGGGCTCGGATGCCGTGCCGGATGCGGCGCGCGCCCAGGGCGTCCAACGCGCCGCGGATCGAGGCCGGCCCGCCGCTCTCCCCCGCGTGCGGGACGGCGGCCAGCCCGCCGTCGGCGGCGATGGCGAACGCCCGCGCGTACGGTTCGGGCGGGTGGCCGGCCTCCGGTCCGCCCAGCCCCAGGCCGACGATCCCCCGGTCGCGGAACCGGACCGCCTGGCGGGCCACCTCGCAGGCCTCCTCCGGCGGCAGGACACGGTCGATGTCGGGAGTGAGGCCCATGGGCAGGCCGAACCGTTCGCGGGCCTCGGCCACCCCGTCGGCGTAGCCGTTGAAGATCTCCTCCCAGGAGATCCCGCGCCGGACGCGGAACCACGGGGAGAAGATCCCCTCCACGTAGACCGCGCCGTGCGCGGATGCCTCGGCGGCGTAGTCGACGACGACCTGGCGGAAGTCCTCGGCGGTGCGCATCACATGTGTGGTGAGGACCCAGACCTCGATGAAGTGGTCGAAGTCCCGGAAGCGGTACAGCTCGGTGAGCTCCTCGACCGTCGTGGCCGGCAGCGCCTGCCCGTTACGCCGGGCCATCGCCAGCAGGGTCGCCGGACGGACCGTGCCCTCCAGGTGAACATGCAGTTCGATCTTCGGTCCGGTGGGCGGCCCGGTAGGCGGGCCAGCGGGCGCGGTCACTCCGACAGGCTAGCCGCCCCCTCCCGCCCAGGTGCGCGGACAGCCACCATCCC
>NZ_CEVIVD010000002.1:143913-146737 GCF_982290655.1 Protofrankia sp. CiP1_Cm_nod3 | reverse complement strand
GCCGGCGCAGCCGCACGTCCGTCGCGACGACGACCCCCATACCGCCCTCCCTGCTTCCCTGTTCAAGCCTCTTCGGGCTTCCGGGCCTTCATGATCTCCAGCACGATCTCCAGGTGGACGGGATGGCCACAGCCGCATGCCCTCCGGCCAGCGCACCTCCAGCCCTCCGGCCACGCGAGCACAAATGACCGAGTGGCCTTCGGCGAGTACCTCTCCGGGCCTCCACCTCGGCTTCCTCGAGTCCCTCGCCTCGGAACGGACCGGCGGCACACCAACCCACATCCACGTCCACCAGCAAACTTAACCTACAGGAATCGACATACCACCTTTGGTTACGGTCGCACGTAGAGCCCGGCGCTCCCATCGGCCAGCCCGGCCCCCACAGCAACCCACCCCAGCCCTATCCGGGCAGAGAATCACATATCAGGACAAAGAAGGCGCGACAACCACGGACGTGCCCCGTGGCGCCGAAGCACCCCGCTCACCCGCCAGCCGACACCCGCCCATCACTACCCTGGGCAAGCTCCGCTCGCACCTGCGCGACCCGCTGGTGGGAGATACCAAGCAGCTCGGCGACATCACGCACCGACAACGAACCTGGCAACCGGGCGACCGCGCTGCGGATCGCCTCCGCGGACTCCCGCTCCGCCCGCTCCGCGATCGCACGAGCACGACGCGCCGTCGCCACCACCCCTCCAAGCCGGAGCCCATGCCCCAGAGGCCACCCGTGCCTCGGTACGGTCGCAGGAGCATCGATACGATCACCCTACGGCGCATCCAGGTATCTACTCAGGCCGTTCATGCATCGGCTCGGCACCTGTGGGAAATGGATGTGACCGCTGTGGAACCGGCTCCGCGCCGAGCAGCGCCGCCACCGCGTCGGTGGTGGCCGGGTGGGCGGCGAGCAGGTCCGGCACCGGGCCGGCGGCCGGCCGCGCGGGCCCCACCGCGTCGCGCCCCACCGCGTCGGCCCGCGCCCCGGCGGGGCGCGCCTCGGCGGTCGCGGCGTCGGTTGCCGGGGACGGCGGCTGGGCCGACCAGGGGGCGGTCCATGTGTCCAGCGCGGGGAGGGTTCCCGGGAACGTACGGCCCGCCTCCCGCAGCAGCATGGGCATGTGCTCACCGGCGTGGTCGCGCAGCGTCCTGATCAGCGTCGGGAGCCAGGGGAGCAGGACCCGGTCCGGCAGGCGGGCGAACGCCTTGGACATGATCTCGACGACGAACGGTGCCAGCGTCGGCACCGGCTCCAGGGCCTGCACGAAGCCGGCCAGGTAGCGCGGGAACGCGCCAACGACCAGCGGGTTGGCGAGCAGGCCGTCGCAGCGGGCCCGCAGCTCGGCCGGGGTGAGCCGGCCGAGACGGGTCTGCGTGGCCCACAGCAGCGCCGTCCGCTCGGGCTCCCGCGGGTGGGACTGGCGCACGGCCAGCTCCAGCTGGGCCCGGTCACAGCCGAGCGCGAGCGCGAAGTTCTCCAGCGTCAGCAGGAAGCCGAGCATGGAGGCGACCTGGCGCACGCCGGTGCCGTCGGCCGTGAACGCCGTCGGCAGCAGGGTGCAGTAGTGCGCGTAGCCCTCCTTGACGAACCGCTCGCACCACTCCGGCAGGGCCGGCTCGGTGACGCGGTAGCAGTCGAGCAGCCGCCGGATCCGGCGCAGCACCTCCGGCGCGTCGTCCACCGTCCGCTCGCCGGTGAGCAGCTCGACGGCGCGGGCGCCGAGCTCGTCGGCCAGCCGGCGGCTGCCGAGGAACGTGACGGCGTCCTCGACGGCGGCGAGCGCGACGGCCGCGGTGGCCTCCGGATCCCAGGCGGTACGGCGCAGCCGCCGCTGCAGGGCCTGCTCGACGGTGACCGCCTCGTAGCCGAGCTCGATGAGCTCGCGCTGGTGCTTCCCGATCGACAGGTCCCAGCTCTCCTGCGCTGACCGCTCCCCCAGCCGGCGGACGCCGAGGATCGGGCGCACGGCGCCGTCGGGCAGCAGGTAGCGCAGCATCCACAGCAGGTGGGAGCAGTGCGCGAGCTCAGGGGTGGCGGTCAGGTCGAGCAGGGCGCGCTGCACCGTGCGCCTGGACAGGTCGAGCCCGAGCGGGGCCAGCCGGTCGTGGACGTCGCGGGCCAGCGGCGGGAGGGCGTCGTAGCCGACCTGGCCGGCCCGGTCACCGCCGAGCAGGATCTCGCACAGCCGGCGCACGTCGCGCCGGCCGGGCACGACGTCCTTCTCGATGCAGGTGACGGCGGCGTCCTGGAAGTCGTACGGCGTGGGGCGGGCTCGGTTGCGCAGGCCTGCGAGCAGGATCGACGTCTCGAACACGGCGATGGCGTCGGCCGTGCTGGCGAGGTAGCCGTTGCGGCGGGCCAGCCGGACGATGTCGACGCACCAGCCGAGCAGCTCGTCCTCGTCGATCCCGTCCAGCGCCGGCGGGCGCTCCAGGAAGCCGGACAGCCGCTCGGTGCCCGTCCCGGGCCCGCTGCCCGCGCCTGCGCCGGTGGCATCGCCCACGGCCGGGACGGCAGCATCGCCCGCGACAGGGCGGGCGATGCGGGGCCTCGCCGTCCGCCCGGCCTTCTTCGCGGCGCCGGGCTGGCCGGCGAGCCGGAACGGCGCGACACCCGAGCGGGCCAGCGCCTTCGCCCACGTCGCCGCGGCGATCGACACCGAGCCGCCGGCCAGCCCGAACTGGGCCTCGATCGCGGAGTGGCTGGACGGGATGAGCCCGTACAGCCACCTGGTCGGCGTCACCGGGCCGATCTCGTAGCTCGCCACTGGTGCCGCGGCGGCCTCCTGGCCGCGCTCGGCCTGGCCCTGCTCGGCAGGGCCGGCTGACG
>NZ_CEVIVD010000002.1:139999-143403 GCF_982290655.1 Protofrankia sp. CiP1_Cm_nod3 | reverse complement strand
TGGTGAGGAGGCTGTGCCGAATTCCGGGACATGGCTGACCGCGTGGAAGGCGCCGCAGACGTACAGGCAGTCGTCGCGGTCGATGCCGGAGGCGGCGAGGTGATCCCGGATCCGGGTCCACATGTGGCGCTCGCGTTCCTCGTCGCGGGCGAGCCTGCCGTCCCCGGCCGGGGTGAGCCGGCGGAACAGGCTGCCGATGAGCGCCAGGGCCTGCCGGTAGGTGCCGTAGTCGGCGTCGGCGAGCGGCTGCTCGACGTACTGGTCCCACCATTCGGACCAGTGCCGGACTCGGCCGTGGCGCAGCAGGAACTCCTCGAGCTCGGCGAACCGGGGCCGCAGGTCGCCGATCTCGAGGCCGACGGCGTCGCCGTGCAACGCCGCCTCCTCGCCGTCCTGGTCTCCGCGGTCCTGGTCTCCGCCGTCCTGGGCCGGCCCGCCCGGGACCGCCGACGCCGGGCCCGGAGGTTCGTCGGCCTGGCCCGGCAGGTCCGGCCGCTGGCGGTTCTCCCACCGGGACTGGCGGTTCTCCCACTGGAAGAGGTGGTCGGCCGACCAGTCGACGAGCACGAGCTCGACGCCCGGCGTCTCGAGCGCGTAGGCGATCGCCTGGTACTCGGCCGACGCCTCGGTGATCGGGGCGACCACGCTCAGCGGCCCCACCCCGGCGGGGAAACCCTCGAGCTCGTGGGCGAAGGCCTGTGGGGCGACCGGCAGCCGGCAGTTGCGCAGCTCGCCGAGGATCGGCCGCAGGTCCTCGCAGAGCTCCAGGTAGATGGCCCTGGGCCGTTTCTCCCGCAGCCGCCGGGCCATCGCCAGGGCGGAGGCCGGCGAGTGGTGACAGACCGGGAAGATCTCCAGCGGCTCGGCCAGCGCCCAGGCGACATCGTCGACCAGGCCCGCCAGGATCTCGGCGAGCGCGGCCGAATCCGCGGCGAAGGCCGCCGCGGCGTCCACCAGCCGCGCCCGCAGCTGGCCGAACGGCCCGTCCAGGCCCGCCGCCACGGTGCCGTCCGCCGCGGGCCCACCTGGCACGCCCGCGAGCGCGTCACCGGCCAGCGCGACGCCGGCCGGTCCGTCGTCGGCCGGCCCGTCGTCGGCGAGGGTGCTCATGGCGTCCCGGCTCCTCTCCGTCGCCATGCTCAGGACAGGACGGCGATCGCCTGGCGCCCGCCCTCGAGAAACTCGGGCCACAGGCCGCCGTCCTTCCTGCCCCGTGGCTCGACCACGCCGTGCAGGTACCTGTTGAGGATGGCGAGGTCCTCGGGGCTGCGCCGGGCGAGGGAGCCGACCAGTGAGCTCGCCAGCGTGCCGGCGTGCAGCCGCTTCTCGCCGAAGAACTGGCTGTGCAGGATCGCGTCCTCCAGGACGCCGATCTGCTCGGCCGTGGACAGCGCCGACTCGAGCTTCTCGTCGTCGCTGGTCGCCGACGCGGCAGCGGTGCGCAGGTCGGCGAAGCTCTGCAGCAGGATGTCGAGCAGGGTCGGCGGGACGTCGAGCTCGATCTGGTGGCGGCGCAGCAGCTCGGCGGTGCGGAACCGGACGATGTCCGCCTCGCTGCGTCTGTTCGTCACCACGGGGATCCGGACGAAGTTGAAGCGCCGCTTGAGCGCCGAGCTCAGGTCGTTGACGCCCCGGTCCCGGCTGTTGGCCGTCGCGATGACCGAGAAGCCGGGTCTGGCGAACACGACGTTGTCGTTGTCCAGCTCGGGGATGGACACGTACTTCTCGGAGAGGATCGAGATCAGCGCGTCCTGGACGTCGCTGGTCGAGCGGGTCAGCTCCTCGAAGCGGCCGATGACGCCACGCTCCATCGCCGTCATGATCGGCGACGGGATCATCGACTCGCGGGACTGCCCCTGGGCGATCACCATCGAGACGTTCCACGAGTACTTGATGTGGTCCTCGGTGGTACCGGCGGTGCCCTGCACGACCAGCGTCGAGTCGCGACTGATGGCGGCGGCGAGCAGTTCGGCGAGCCAGCTCTTGCCGGTCCCCGGGTCGCCGATGAGCAGCAGGCCGCGGTCGGAGGCGAGGGTGACGACGGCGCGTTCGACCAGGCTGGCGTCGCCGAACCACTTCTGGTCGACCTGGCGGCCCAGCTTGTCGGACTTCTGGGAGCCGAGCACGAACAGCCGGACCATGCGCGGGCTCAGCCGCCACGAGTAGGGCTTCGGCCCGTCGTCGACGGACTCCAGCCAGTCCAGCTCGTCGGCGTACTTGACCTCGGCGGGGGCACGCAGCATCTCGGTCATCGAGGTTCTCCTGCGGTGTCGGCTTGCGGGGGAAGAGGGGTCGGGAAGACGCCGGCGCACGGGGTGGCGGCGCCGGCCGTCCTCAGGTCAGGAAGTTCTTCAGCTCGACGACGAGCTTGCGGATGTGGCCGGAGATGACCGGCGTCCCCAGGTCCTTGAAGCGCTGCCGGAACCAGGGGTTCACGCTCGCCTGGCCGGAGCTGTTCACGGACCCGACCGGGATGAACTTCGCGCCCGAGCGGTGGATCGCCTCGAACGAGGCGAACAGCTGCTCGACGTGGGACTCGTAGTAGTCCGAGATCCACACCAGCACCGTGTTGCGCGGATCGGTGATCTTCGGACGGGCGAGCGTCATCGCGGCCGTGCCGTCGGTGCCGCCGCCGAGGCGGGTGCGCAGCAGGACCTCGAACGGGTCGTGCACCCAGGGGGTGAGATCGAGCGCGCGGGTGTCGTAGGCGACGAGGTGGACGTCCACCCTGGGCAGCCCGGCGAAGATCGACGCCAGGATGGTGCAGTTCACCATCGCGTCGACCATCGAGCCCGACTGGTCGACGACCACGATCAGCCGGGCCGGCGTGGTGCGCCGCGCGGTCTGCCGGTAGTACAGCCGGTCGACGTAGAGGCGCTGGTCCTCGGCGTTCCAGTTGGGCAGGTTCTTCCAGATCGTGCGGTCGATGTCGAGGTTGCGGAACACCCGCTTCGGCGGCACGGAGCGGTCGATCGTCCCGACGCTCGCCTTCTCCACCTGGGTGCGCAGCACCTCGGCCACCTCGTCGACGAACCGGCGGATCAGCGCCTTCGCGTTGGCGAGCGCGACGCCGGACAGGTTGTGCTTGTCGCGCAGCAGCTGCTCGACCAGCGACATGCTCGGGGTGAGCCGGCTGGCGAGCGCGTTGTTCGCCAGCACCTCGCGCAGACGCATGCGGCGCACCAGGTCGGCCTCGACGTCGGCGAGCGTGCCGTTCAGCTCGAAGCCGTCGCCGGCGCCCGTTCCCGCGCCGGCCCCCGGCCCGAGCGCCCGCCGCAGCCACTCCGCGTCGGACTGCCAGCCGGACAGCTGGGTCGCCGACACGCTGCCCGCCCCGGTCGCGAACACGTTGAGCAGCAGCTTGGAGACCAGCGCGGCGCGCCGCACCTCGTCCATTCCGACCC
>NZ_CEVIVD010000002.1:133854-139625 GCF_982290655.1 Protofrankia sp. CiP1_Cm_nod3 | reverse complement strand
TCTCGCTGTTCGCGGTCTCGTTGCCCTGGCCCAGCAGGCCCAGCAGATCGGCGGCGAGCGTGGGGAAGCGCTGCACGACGGTGTCGACGGAGACGGCCGGGTCCAGGAGAACGGCCGGCAGGTCGAGATCGTCGACGATCGCCAGGCTCGCCGACTCCAGCGCGAGCTGCTCGTCCACGGCGAAGATCCGGGAAAGCAGCCGCCAGTACAGGACCTGGCGCCGGTTCTCGGCGACCGTGTCGAACGAGCCGGCCTCTCCCGCCAGGGTCTGCCGGGTCTGCCGGACCTGCCGGGTCACGTTCGTGGATGTGGTCACTTGCGCAGCAGCCTTCCGGCGCGTTCACGCAGGACGGCCACCGTGTCGCCGTTCCTGGCGTGCGCCTTCGCGATCTTCGGATCGGTGACCCCGAGGGCCCAGTCACCGGCGTGCGCCGCCGTCGGCTTACGCCTGACCACGGCCTGGGCCGCGAGCGGGCGCAGCCGCCAGGCGCCGCCGTCCCAGCGCAGCAGCCCGAGGCAGGCGGACGAGACGGCCAGCAGCTCGGGAGTGAGCGGGCCGTGGCTCGCCGCCGGGTTCGCGGCGACCGGGCTGACGTCGACGTCGAGTACGGCCCCGTCCAGGTCGAGCGTGACCGTCCGCCGCTCGGCGTCGAACGCGGCCGCGTAGTCCTCCACGAGCACCGGCTCGGCGATCCGGACGGGGTGGCGGTCCAGCGGCACCGCGGCCGGCGCGACCGCCCCCGCGAGCAGGACCCGGGCGGTCACGAACGGATCCGCCGCGTCGGCGAGCCGCGCCGCGTCCTCCCGCCACAGCAGATCGCCGCCCTCGAGCAGCGCCATCTCGACGATCTCGACCGCGCGGTGCTCGGCGAGCGCGCCCAGCAGGACCGGGTAGGCGCTCAGCAGGTGCCACAGCGCAGGCCCGACGATCGTGTCCACCTTCGCGGCGCTCACCCCGGCACGCACCAGCCGCGGCGGCGCGTCCGCGCCGCCGGTGGCCTCGAGGATCCCGTGCACCTGGACCCGGACAGCGGTGTCGTGCTCGGCGATCTCGGCGCCGAGCACGAGCAGCCGACCGGACACCCGCTCCGCCGTGTCCGCGTCCGGTGTCCAGCCGCCTCGCCAGGCGAGCAGTTGGGCGCGCGTCCACAGGTCGCCCCAGCGCCGGACCGGGAGCCGCGCCGCGGCCCCCACCGGGCAGGAGGCCCGCAGCTCGGTGGCCAGGCCGTCGACGAGCACCGCCAGCCGGCGCAGGCCCGCCTCGGTCCACGCGGCCTCGCGCGCCCGGGAACTCGACGAGACCAGCTCGTCGTCGACGCCGCGCCAGCCGGTGATCGCCAGCTCGCGCAGCCACGACCGGCAGCCGGCAAGCGCACCGTTGCCCGCCGGCCCGGACGCGCCGGCCGCCGGCGGCCCGTTCCCCTCCGGCCCGGCATCCCAGGTCAGCCGGTCTCGACCGAGCGCCGCGTCGAAGCCCGTGAGCAGCGCGTCGTGCGCGGCGCCGAGGAGGGCGGCACGGGCGCCGGCCAACGCCACCAGCGCGTCGTCGCCGGCCGAGCCGACAACGATCTTCTCCACGGCCTCCGCGGCCCGCGGGCCGAGCGGGGTCGCCGCCACCGCGCCCGCCAGGGCCTCGAGCGCGTCGACGGCCGACGGGCCCAGCCGGCCGAGGCCGTCGGCCAGGGCGTCGTCGAACCCGTCCACCACCGTGAGGGCCGCTTCGACGCCCGCGGGCGCGGACCCGGTCAGCGCACCCAGCTGCGTCGCGCGCATCTACAGCACCGCCCGTTCCGCCGGGAACCAGTCGAGCTCGGGAACGGGCCCGGCGACGTCGGGCCGCTCCAGGTAGCCGAGATGTCGTAGGAAGCCGCTGAAGACGGTCGCCGCGGGCTGCTTCTCCTGCTGCCCGCTCAGGCCGGCGATCAGGTCGGCGGCCGACGCCGCGCCGTCGCCGACGTCGGCGCGCAGGTAGCGCGCGACCCGGTCCGTCCCGTACTGGAGCACCGCCGCGTCGACGAGCGCCTGGAGGTGCTTGCACATCGCCCAGGTGTTGAGCCCGCCGCAGGGCCGGTTGTTGTTCGTGCTGCAGTAGTACGCGTGCGTCCCGGCGGCGATCGACGAGACGTACACCCGCTCGATGTCCGAGCCGCTCGACACGACCCCCTGCAGCCGCCCGTCGGTCAGCTCGACGAAAGGCACCTTCGCCAGCGCCCGGGGCGGGACGGGCGCCCCGACCCGCCCTGTGCTGCGCCGTTCCTCGTGACCCGTCGCCACCGCTCATCGACCTCCGTCGCTCGACCGGCCATCACCGACCGGTCGCTGCCGATCAGCCCGGTCTGCCCGCTGTTGTATCGCGGGGGTCCGACAGTTCTAACCGGGGCGATCAGGACAGATCGGAATGGGCCATACGGCGACCCGGAGCAACCACGTGCCAGTGTGCGACCAGAGCCGGGACGGCAGCCCGCGGATACCTTCCGCCCACATCAACATCCGCGGTGCCGTCCCACCAGGAACGGCGACGAACCGCACGCGAGGCTGCCATGGACGAACTGGTAGCCCTCTCCGAGGAGTTCGACGGCTACCGCGCGACCGACAGGCCCTATCGTCGCACGGAAGCGCCATGACCTTCGCCGCGCTGCTCGACACGTGCGTCCTGTTCCCCATGCACCTGCGCGACAGCCTGTTACGCCTCGCGATCACCAACCTCTACCGTCCGCTGTGGTCGCCACACATCCTGCGGGAGCTCCAGGACGCACTCGTCCGCGAGGGTTCGGCGTCACCGGAGGCAAAACGTATAGTCATCCACAATGGGGCACGCGGCCCGCAAGGCACTCACCGACTCCCACCTACGGCTCCGTGCACGTCTACATCGGGGTAGAGTGCATGTGTGGAGATCTATGGTGTGGTCGTCCCAGAGCCGCACGAAGTTGTGGACGAAGCTCCACCGGACGTAGTCGCTGCTGTTGCGGAGGCTGACGAGACGACAGACGACGCCATCGTCTGTATGAGCTTCCAGGCGTTCGACGATCTGTTGAGCGAGTTTGTCGAGCACCCGCAAGCCAGCTAACCCCGGAAAATGTTCAGCGGCACGGAGCAGTTACCGTGCTCAACATGCCCACCTTCCAGCCGGAGAGCCGGTTTCTCGCCGAGTTCCACCGACTCAGCGCTGCGGATCAGGCTGCGTTCCGACGTGCGGTGGTGCTGTTCCACGAAGGGCTGGTTGCTGGGCGGTTCCATCCCTCACTACGCGTAAAGAGCTACCAGTCTCTCCCGGGTGTCAACGAGATGACGTGGGCACGTAACGGCCGCGCCCTGTGGCGCTATGGGCTACCTGTGCGGCCTGGGCATGCTCACGTAATCTGGCTACGGATCGGGACACACGATATATACAAGCGATAGAAGCGCACTCCCACAAACCATCGTTGACCGCTCCGCTAAAAGCATAATAATCATATTATTTGATTGTGTTTGCAAGGCTCCAGTCAGGTGGATCGGTGGCCGGGTGGTGTCCGGAGGGCTGCCGGACACCACCCGGATTTGGTGGCTGTCCGTTGGCGGGCTGGCCGTCGTCGGGTTGGGTCAGAGGAGTTCGATCTCGGCGGTGGCGGGTGGCGCGGCGTCGTGGTGGCCGGAGCGCTGGGTGGGCAGCCAGCAGCGGGTGTCGAGGACGGCGCGGGCGCGGCGGGCCACCAACTCCCGGGAGAACGCGTCGTGGTCGACCAGGACGACCACGAGGTCGGCGGCGGCGACCTCCTCGGCGTCCGCCTCGACCAGGGCGACACCCGACGGCAGGCAGGAGGCGTCGACGTGCGGGTCCGCGGCCCGCACGTGCGCGCCGAGCCCGGCGAGCAGCGTGGCGACCCGCACCGCCGAGGACTCCCGGGCGTCACCGGTGTTCTTCTTGTAGGCCAGCCCGAGCAGCAGGATGCGGCTGCCGTTGACCGCGCTGCGCCGGCGGTTGAGCATCTCCAGGACCCGGCGCACGACATGGTCGGGCATGTGGTCGTTGACGTCGTTGGCGAGCTCGACGAAACGGAAGCTGCGCCCGAGGCTGCGCCGTACCCGCCACGACAGGTAGGAGGGGTCGATGGGCAGGCAGTGCCCGCCGACCCCGGGGCCGGGGGTGAAGCGCAGGAAGCCGAACGGCTTGGTGGACGCCGCCTCGATCGCCTCCCACACGTCGACCCCGAGCTCGTGGGCGAACATCGCCAGCTCGTTCACCAGGGCGATGTTGACGTGGCGGAAGGTGTTCTCCAGCAGCTTGGTCAGCTCGGCGGTGCGGACCGAGGCCACCGGCACGGTCGTCTCGACGATCGAGTCGTAGAACGCCCGCACGGCCCGCAGGGACCGCTCGTCGACGCCGGAGACCACCTTCGGGGTGTTGACCAGGTTCCAGCTCGGGTTGCCGGGGTCGATCCGCTCGGGCGAGTAGCCGAGGAAGAACGACTCCCCGGCGGCGAGCCCCGAGGCCTCCTCCAGCAGCGGCCCGAACAGTTCGTCGGTGGTGCCGGGGTAGGTCGTGGACTCCAGGATCACGGTGGCTCCCCGCCGCAGTAACGGCCCGAGGCTGCGCCCGGAGCTCTCGATGTAGGAAAGGTCCGGGATGCCTTCACGCAGCGGGGTCGGGACGGTCACCACCGCGACGTCGAACTCGGACGCGTCCTGATAGCTCGATGACGCCCGGTAGCGGCCGCTGTCGATGGCCTCGGCGACGACCAGGCTCGGGATGTCCTCCACGTAGGACTCACCGTTGCTCAGCCGTTTGACCCGCCCCTCGTCCACCTCGATCCCGACCACGGACCAGCCGGCCTCGACGGCCCGCATCGCCAGGGGCAGACCCACGTAGCCCTGACCTACCACGACGAGCTTTCCGTAATTAGTCATAAGCATAGCGTGACATACCGAACCGCCGCCAAAGCGGAAGCATGGCCCGTGTCGCACCACAAGCCGAAGATCGACACCAGGTGACGCCCGGCGGGCATCCGGCCCGAACCCCGTGGACGGCGACACGACACCAGCGGCGACACGACACGACACGACACCGGCGGCGATGTCGGACGCGACACGACGAACGCCTATCCACACTAGTAGTAGTGTCTCTACTACTTAATGTAGCCATCTTTCGATCTTCGACCGGAGCCGGATCCCACCGGCCACCAGCGGCACGGCCATGACCGCTCCGTGCCGGCGGCGGCGAAGAACCCTCCCGGACCATCCCAAGGCGGTGGACGACGTGGTGCTTTCGGCAGTCATCGCACTTCTGATCACCGCGGTCACGACGCCGGCCGTGATCGCGGGCATGCGACATCTGGCCGTCATGGACACCGTGACCGAACGATCGTCACACCTGGTGCCCACCTGCCGGGGCGGCGGGGTGGCCATCGCTCTCGGCCTGTTCGCCGGCATGCTGGTACCCATCGTCGACCCGGCCGTGGACGCCCCCGCCGAGCTGTTCACCGTGGTGGTGGCCGCGGCGCTGTTCGGCCTGCTCGGCCTCGCCGAGGACACCCACGGCGTGGCCGCGCTCCGCCGGCTCGGCCTGCAGATGGTCGCGGCAGCACTGACGATCATCGCCTGGGTCGCCGTGGCACCGCCCGACCTGCCGGTCGCCGTCATCCCGCTGGCCGCCTGCGCGGCGCTGGTGTGGATCGCCGGCTTCACCAACGCCTTCAACTTCATGGACGGGATCAACGGCATCTCGTCGGCCCAGACCCTGCTGACCGGCGTGGCCTTCGCTGTCATCGGGCACCGCAGCGGCCTGGACTTCCTCA
>NZ_CEVIVD010000002.1:127373-133223 GCF_982290655.1 Protofrankia sp. CiP1_Cm_nod3 | reverse complement strand
CCGCGCCCGGCCGGCACCGGGCCACGAACCCGAAGATGAGCGGACACGGCGAAGCCCTGCACAACACCACCCCCGCGGTGTGACAGCCCCGGACGGCAACAGCCACAATGATCACAAGAATCCCCGCGCCGCGATGACAGCCGCCCACACGCCCGGCACACCCGGCACGCCTGGCACGGGTGGGCCCGCCGGCCCCGCGGCGCCATGGCACATCCTGATCGTGTGCACGGGGAACCTGTGCCGATCGCCGATGGCCCAGTACCTCGCCGCCGCGCTGTTACAGGAGGCGCTGGGTACCGCCGCCGCACCCGGGGTGACCGTCACCAGCGCCGGTACCAGCGCACGTGACGGCACGCCCATCCACCCGCACGCCGCGTCCGTCCTGGCCGGACGTGGTCTCGACCCGCGTGCTTTCACCACCCGCCGCCTGCACGCCGGGCTGCTCGACAGCGCCGATCTGGTGCTGTGCGCGGAGCGCGGGCATCGCGCGGCCGCCGTGACGACCGCGCCGAAGACCGTCAGCCGTGCCTTCACCCTGCGGGAGTTCGCCCGGGTGACCGCCGGGCTCACGCCCGCCGACATCAGCCCGGACACCGCCGCCTGCCTGGGCGGGGCTCGCTACCTGGGCGGGGCCCGTGCGGCCGCCGCTCCCCCCGGCCGGGGGCCGGTCCGCTCACACGACTCGGCCAGCGACGGCACGCCAGCCGCTGCCGTGGGCCGTGGACCACTGCCCCCGGCCTCGGAGACGATCCGGATGTGTGGCCAGGCCCTCATCTCCCGCGCGTTGGCCCGCCGCGGCCTCCGCCGCCCCGCGGCTCCCGCTGACGACGACATCCCCGACCCGATCGGATCGCCGGTCGAGACGTTCCGGGTGTGCGCCGACCAGATCGGCGAGGCGCTGGCCCAGCCGCTGGAGCTGCTGGCCCGCGCCGCGAGCGGCATCGCCCGATGATGCGGACAGCGCGGCAGACGGCGTCCGCAACCGTCCACACCGAGCGTGGCTCGGATCAGGCCAGATCCGGACCCAGCCTGATCCGGCCCTGCTGGTCGTTGAGGCCGCTTTTTCGGCCGGTGAACGTTACCCGACGACAAACAGGCAGCGATCTTCCCTAGCGACCGGCGCCCGCCCACGGGTACCGTCGTCCGCATAGTTACTTGTGGTTACATAACTGGTGTTCTGGACGACGGCATCGGTAATGGTTGTGTCTGCGGCAACGACAGCGGTTGCGACGGCGGCAGCCCTCGCGACAGCGGCGGTTGCGAGGGCACCGGCTCCACCGGCGACGCTGGCACCAGCGGCACCGATGATGGTGGCGCGGACGGCGATACCGGCGCCGGCCGGGACGGATGGGCCTGCTGGGGTGGGCGGGTCTGCTGGGTCCACTGCCGCAGCCAGGGGAGAACCTGCTCGCCGGCCATGGGCGGCGAGATGAAGTAGCCCTGCGCCTCGTCGCATCCCCAGGCCGCCAGCAGCGCCCATGACCTGGCCGTCTCGACGCCTTCGGCGACCATCCGCAGGCGCAGGGTGTGCGCCAGCGCGAGTGTCGACCGGACGATCTCCCCGGCCGCGGGGCTGCGCTCGACGTCCCGCAGGAAGGCCCGGTCGAGCTTGAGCTCGTCCGCGGGCAGATCCCGCAGGTAGGCCAGGGAGCAGTAGCCACTGCCGTAGTCGTCGAGGCTGACCCGCACCCCGAGCGCGCGCAGCCGGACGAGGGTGTGCTGCGCACGCTCCCGCTGCGTCATCAGGGAATCCTCGGTGATCTCCACGCAGAGCGCGGACGGGGAGACGCCCGCCGCGCCAAGGGCTTCGTGCACACCGGGGACGAAACCGGGGTCGACGATCACGGGTGCGGGCACGTTCACCGACACCGACAGCCGAGCGCCGGCGGCGTGCCAGCGTGCGCAGTCCGCGAGCGCCCTGGTGAGGATCTGCCTGGTCAGGGCGGGCATCAGGCCGGCGGCCTGGATGTCGGGGAGGAAGGTGTCGGGCGTGCGGATCCCGTCGACGGGATGCCGCCAGCGCACCAGCGTCTCCATCCCGGTGATACGGCCGGTGCGCAGGTCGGCCTTGGGCTGGTAGTACGGCTCGATCTCCCCGTTGCGCAGGGCGGTGCGCAGCTCGGCGCGCAGCCGCAGCCGGGCCGGACCGGGCCGGGCGCAGCTCGGGTCGTACACCCGGTGGCCCGCGGACGACTTCTTCGCCTCGCCCAGGGCGGAGGTGGCGTTGCGCAGGAGCTCGGGCACGTCCCGGCCGTGATCGGGAGCGATCGCGATGCCGATGCTCGCCTCGACCGGTACCGGCGTGCCGGCGAGCGTGCACGGCTCCCGCAGGACGTCGCGGACACCGGCCGCCGCGGCCTGGGCCCGCTCGGCGCCCACGTCGCGCAGCAGCAGGGCGAACTCGTCCCCGCCGATCCTTGCCACCAGGTTGCCGGCGCGTCCCAGCCGGCGGACCCGCCGGCCCACCTCGATCAGCAGCCGGTCGCCCTGTTCGTGGCCGAGGCTGCTGTTGACCTCTCGGAAACGGTCAATGTTGATCAGCAGTAACGCGCCGGAAGCGGGGGCGGGCCGCCCCGCCTCCTCCGGCCCCCGGTCCGGCCCCACGTCCTGGCCCTGGCCCTGGTCCGGGTCCCGGCAGCGCACCGGGCAGCCGTCGGAATGATCCCCGAACAACCGCGCGGCCTGGCCGAGAAACCCGTGTCGATTGGCGAGCCCGGTCAGTTCGTCGGTGCCCGCGAACCCGCCGGCACGATTCCCGCGCGAGCGGCGCAACAACAGCATGGCCGCCACAATCACGATCAGTATCAGCGGACATACCGAGATTATCAGCCACAAACCGGCCCCTGTGCGCAGAACCGTCCAACACGTCAACGATGTCGAGGCCACCGTCCAGCCGGCCAGAACCGTCACGACGACCCGCGGCCGGACCGGACGCGCCAGCGCGGCGTGCACGAACGGCCGCTGCCGCCACGCCGGGCCGGTGACACGGCCGGGCAGGCGGCCGACCGGATCCGCGACCGGGCGGACCGGCCGGCGGGACAGCCGGTCCGGCGTGGCACGTCCGTCCGGGGCCCGGCGGCGGATCCACCGCTCGGGCACGGGCAACGTCACCATCGGGCCGATGGTCCGCTGGCGGGATTCTGGTTGGCACGGCCACTGATGTCTACAGGCATCGATTCCCCTGAAATCCGGACTTGGGCGCTCTTGGCAGGCGGTCCGAGAGTAACGCGTCGGACTCGCCCGGTATGGACGAACTGCCGTTTCCGGAACGGGGCTATTCAGCCTCCCACCAGGCATTTCACAGCTATTTCAACGGCCGTCGGACCCGGTCGGCCAGCGGCGCCCACGGTGTGGTCTGCCGGAGAGGTCACAGCGTGGTCCGCGTGATACGCGGTACGCGGTACGCGGTACGTTCACCCACCCTGGGCGGTGGCGCCGCGCGGGGCCGCTCCCGCGGGAGCGACGGCCGCGGGAGCAACGCCCGCGGGAGCGACGGCCCGAGCGGCGATGTCGGTCGGCCGGCGGCCGCGGCCGCCGTAGTCGCCCGCGAGCAGGATCTCGGCGATCCGCTCGCCGGCGCGGCCGTCCCACAGCGCGGGCCGCCGTGGCCGCGGCGGGTAGGCGAGCACCTCGGCCGCCACCGCCACGATCCGTTCGGGATCGGTACCGATGACCTGATTGGTACCTTCGGTAACAGTAACTTCACGTTCTGTATTGTCACGCAATGTCAGGCATGGGACGCCCAGGACCGTCGTCTCCTCCTGGACCCCGCCCGAGTCCGTCAGGACGACCCGGGCGCCGGCCTGCAGGGCGAGGAAGTCGAGATAACCGGCGGGCGGGAGCGTGGCCACCCCCGCCGGCAGCCGCCCCTCGACCCGAGCCCTGGTCCGGGGGTGCAGGGGGAACACCAGGGGGCACCGCTCGGCGACTTTCCCGAGCGCCTCGAGCAGCCCCGACAGGACGTCCGGGTCGTCGACGTTGGACGGGCGGTGCAGGGTCACCAGCCCGTACCCGCCGGCGCGCAGCCCGAGCCGGGACAGGACCGGCCGGGCCCGCGCGCGCTCGATGTTCGCCAACAGGGTGTCGACCATGACGTTGCCGACGAGATGCACCTGGTCGGGCCGGTAGCCCTCCTGGCGGAGGTTGCCGGCGGCGTCCGGCGAGGTGGCGAACAGCAGGTCGGAGACCCGGTCGGCCACCACCCGGTTGACCTCCTCGGGCATGGACCAGTCCCGGCTGCGCAGCCCGGCCTCGACGTGCGCCAGCGGGATGCCGGACTTGGCCGTGACCAGCGCGCAGGCGAGCGTGGAGTTGACGTCGCCGACCACCACGACGACGTCCGGGCGGACGGCGGCGAGCAGCGGCTCGAAGGCCGTCATGACCCCGGCGGTCTGGCCGGCGTGGCTGCCCGAGCCGGCGGCGAGGAAGTGGTCGGGGGCCCGCAGGCCGAGCTCGTCGAAGAACACCCCGCTCATCGCGGCGTCGTAGTGCTGGCCGGTGTGCACGAGCGTGGTGACGGCGCCACGCGCCACGGCCGCGGCCAGGACCGGCGCGACCTTCATGAAGTTGGGCCGGGCACCGGCGACGAAGAGGACATGCACGAGGGGACTCCCTGCTCGAAGCGTCAGACCGGCCGCCAGCCCGGCTGGTGGCCCTACCGCCGGCCCGACCACTGGCCCGGCTGTGACCACCGCATCCAACGCTGGCCGGCGCCGTTGCCCGCAGGTCCCTTTACCCACGGGAGCCACTGCCTACGGGATCCGGAGCTGCTGCCTACGGGATCCAGCAGACCACCAGATGTGATTACTTCAGGTGACCATATCGGCGCCACACCGGACGTGTACATACGGATCGTATCCGTTCGACTACGATAAGCTCTGTCACGCTGACTGCACGTTTTCCCCGCTATCTCGTACTCACTCGCACCCGGGAGCCAACCGTGAACTTCGCCCGCATCGCGTGCGCAGCGCCGAGGTGGCTGCGGTGACCGGATCAGCAGGACCGGCGGGACCGGCGGGACCGGCAGGACCGGCAGGAGCAGCGGGACCAGCGGAACCGCCGGGAGCGGCCGGGACGGCCGGCCGGCGGCCGCTGCGGGTGCTCCTGATCACCCACTACTTCCCGCCCGAGGTGGGCGCCCCGCAGGCACGTCTCGCCGAGACAGCCCGGGCCTGGGCGGCGGACGGCCTCGACGTCACGGTCCTGACCGGGATGCCCAACCACCCCACCGGCGTCGTGCCGCCGGAGTACCGCGGCGCGTGGCAGCGGATCGAGCGACGCGACGGCTACCGGGTGATACGGACCTGGCTGTACGCCACCCCGAACGAGGGGATCGTCCGCCGGACCCTGTCGCACCTGTCGTTCACCGTGACCAGCGTGCTGCTCGGCGGGCGGGCGGCGGGAGCGGCCGACGTGGTGGTCGTCTCGTCCCCGACCTTCTTCCCACTCGGCTCGGCGTGGCTGCTGGCCCGGCTGCGGCGCGCGCGCCTGGTGGTCGAGGTCCGCGACCTGTGGCCGGCGATCTTCGTGCAGCTCGGCGTACTGCGCGACCGTCGGGTCATAGCCGCGCTCGAACGGCTGGAGATGGCCGCCTACCGGGCCGCCGACGCCGTCGTCACCGTGACCGACGGCTTCCGGGACGACATCGTCGGGCGCGGCATCCCCGCCGGCAAGGTCCACACGATCCACAACGGCGCCGACCTGAGCCGGTTCAGCCCAGCCCCCCCGGCGGCTCCACCAGCACCGGCCCCGCCGGCCCCGCCGGCGCTGGTGGAGCCGCCGGCCCCGCCAGCCGCGGCGGAACCGCCGGTGGCAGCGGAGCCGGTGGCCCGGACACGGCCGCCGGGCCGG
>NZ_CEVIVD010000002.1:126497-127294 GCF_982290655.1 Protofrankia sp. CiP1_Cm_nod3 | reverse complement strand
GCCCTCCTCGGCGGAGCCGGCGTCCAGGACGCTGCGTGCCCGGCTCGGCGCGGCCCCCGGCGACACCCTCGTCCTCTACATCGGCGCCCATGGCATCTCCCAGGGGCTGGTCTCGGTGGTGGACGCCGCGGCCGAGCTTGCCCGGGATCCGGTGCACGTCGCCCTCGTCGGCGAGGGAGCCGACCGCGGGCGGGTCGCCGACCGGGTCGCCGAGCTCGGGCTCACCAACGTCACCATGCTGCCCGCAGTCGACCGCGACGAGGTGCCGGCCATCGTCGCCGCGGCCGACATCTGCCTGGTCCCGCTGCGGGACGTGCCGCTGTTCGCCACCTTCATCCCGTCGAAGATGTTCGAGCTGCTCGCCGCCGGCCGGCCGGTCATCGGCGCGCTCGCCGGTGAGGCCGCCCGGATCCTCTCCGAGGCGGGCGGGGTCGTCGTCCCGCCCGAGAACCCGTCGGAACTGGCCCGGGCGATCCGCCTCCTGGCCGCGGACCCGGCCCGGCGCGCCGCCATGGGCGCACAGGGCCGGGCCTGTGTGGTGGCGCGTTTCGACCGGCGGGTGCTCGCCCGCCGCTACCGTCACCTCCTCGAGGAGGTGACGGGCCGTGCCATCACCGTTCCGCGACAGCGCCCACAGCCCTCGGAGGACACCACCGAACTGCACTGGCCACCGGTGCCACCGCCCCGACCGGCTGCCGAGCCGCGCCGGCCAGCGGACAAGCCGTCCCAGCCCGTGGCCGAGCCGCTCCGTCCGGCACCTCTGCCGCCCCCGCCGGCGGGCGGGGCAGCAGGGACGG
>NZ_CEVIVD010000002.1:123080-125871 GCF_982290655.1 Protofrankia sp. CiP1_Cm_nod3 | reverse complement strand
CCGACGTCACCGGGCGGCGAGGACGCGCATGAGGCTGCTGGTGACCGGCGGAACGGGATTCCTCGGACGCCGGGTGGTCGCGGGCGCGCTCCGGGACGGCCACCACGTCATCGGGCTCGCCCGCGGCGCGGCGGCCGCCCAGGCCCTGGAACGCGCGGGCGCGCAGGCCGTCGCGGGCGATCTCGACGACCCCGCCTCGGTGGACGCCGCGTTCCAGGCCGCCAAGGGCGACGTCCTGGTCAACATCGCCTCCCTCGGCTTCGGGCACGCGGACGTGATCGTCTCGGCGGCCGAGGCGTCCGGGCCGCATCGGGCGCTCTTCATCTCCACGGCCGCGATCTTCACAACGCTCCCGGCCGCGACAAAGCGGATCCGGACGGACGCCGAGAAAACGATCACCAGCAGTGGCCTCGACTGGACGATCCTGCGCCCCACCATGATCTACGGAGGCCCGGACGACCGGAACATGGCGCGGCTGCTGGCCGCGCTGCGCCGCTGCCCGCTGCTGCCCCTGCCCGGTGGCGGCAGGCGCCTGCAGCAGCCCGTCCACGTCGACGATCTCGCCGCCGCCGTGCTGGCGGCGGTCCGGTCGGACGCCTGCGCCGGCCGCGCCTACAACCTCGCCGGGCCGGAGGCACTGACCTTCCGGACGATCGTGGCGGAGGCCGCCGACGCGGTCGGGCGCCGGGCCGTCACCGTCCCGTTCCCGCTGCGCGCCACGCTCGCCGCGGCCCGCGGGTACGAACGGCTGGCGGCCCGCCCGCGGCTGCGCGCCGAGCAGATCGCCCGGCTCGCCGAGGACAAGGCGTTCCCGATCACCGACGCGGCCGCCGACCTCGGCTTCGCGCCACGGCCGTTCGCGCGGGGCATCCGGGACGAGGCGGCGCTGCTGGCCGAGGGGCGCCGCTGACATGGCGGAGCCGCTTGACGTGACCGGCCCATGCCCGCCGGCGGGCCACGGGATCGCGGCTGTGGCCCGCGCCGCCGGCTGGCCGGCGCCGGCCGCACGGTACGCGCGGACCGTGCGGCACCTGCGGCCACAACAGGTCACCGCCCGGGTGCGCCTGCGCGGCCAGCGGGCCTTCACCCGGCGTTTCCCCGGGACGACCGACCGGCTGCTGCGGCTGGCCGCCCCGGAGATCGGCTGCTGGCCGTCCGCCTTCGTACCGTTCGACGGCCGCTGCGCCGCGTCCTGGCCGGACGTGGCCGAACTGCTCGACGGGACGCTGACCCTGCTCGGCCACCCCCGCCGGCTGCGCGCCCCGGGCGGCGGCCCGGCCGAACTCGACTGGGCGCAGGCCGGCGCGCCGCTGCTGTGGCGCTACCACCTGCACTACTGGGACTGGGCCTGGACGCTGACAGCGCACGGTGACCGCGACGAGGCCCGGGCTGCCTTCGCCCGGCTGTACACGTCCTGGCGGGCCGCCACGATGATCGACAGCAGCCGGGGCGCCGCGGCGCTCGACGGCGGCCAGGCCGTTACGCGCCGCGGCCGCGGTCGTGGCCGCGGGCCAGTGCCGCCGGGCGCCGGCACCGCGTGGGCGCCCTATGTCGCGTCCCTGCGCGCGTGGACGCTGTGCGGGCTGTTCGAGCCGCTCGCGCGGGGCGGCGCGGCCGAGGCGGCCGTGCGCGCCGACCTCGGCCGGCACGCGGCCTTCCTGCGGCCGCACCTGGAGACCGACGTCGGCGGCAACCATCTGGTCAAGAACCTCAAGGCCCTGATCGGGCTGGCGGTGGCCGCCGGCGACACCGCGGGCCGCCGGCGGTGGGTCGAGAGGCTGCGCGGCGAGGCCCGCCGGCAGGTGCTGGCCGACGGTGGTCACTACGAGCGGGCGCCCGCCTACCACTGCCAGGTGCTCGCCGACCTCGACGACGTGGTCGGCCTGCTCGCGGCGAGCGGCGCGGCGGTGCCGGACGACCTGCCGGCCGCGATCACCCGGATGCGCGACTGGCTACGTAAGATAATCGGCCCGGACGGGACGGTGCCGCTGCTGAACGACGGCTACCCGGTCCCCGCCGACGCGGTGGAGCACCTGCTGTCCGGCGACCTGCCCGGCGGCCACGAGCCCGTCAGCGGCGGACCCGCCGGACCAGGCTGCGCGAACCCGGAGACCACCGGACCGAGAACCGCGGGACCAGGACCAGCAGGACTGACAGGACCAAGCAAAGCAGGAGAACCAGCGGGGCCGGGAACGGCGGGACCGGGAACGGCGGGACCGGGACCTGGCCGGCAGCGGACGGCCCGCGACAGCGGTGACGCCTGGCCCGACGCCCTCCCACCTCCTGGCGTCCTCCCGCCTGACGGCATCTCGTCCGCCGGTGCCTGGACCGGGTCACGGCTGCTCGCCGACAGCGGTCTCGCCGTGCTGTGGGCGGGCGGCTTCCACCTCGTCGCCGATGTCGGGCCGGCCTGCCCGGACACGCTGCCCGCGCACGCCCACGCCGACACCCTCGCGTTCCTGCTCTGGTACGACGGCGTCCCCCTGATCGTCGACACCGCGACCTCGACCTACGACCCGGGAGCCGTCCGCGACCACGAACGCTCGAGCGCGGCGCACGCGAGCCTGGTCGTCGACGGAGCCGACTCGACCGAGGTCTGGGGCGCCTTCCGCGCCGGCCGCCGCGCCCGCCCGACGATCGTCCGGCTGGCGCTGGACGGCGACACGGCGGTCCTCACCGCGTCCCACGACGGCTACCGGCACCTGCCCGGACGCCCGGCGCACGAGCGCACCTTCACCGTCCGGCCGGAGCGGGTGACGCTCACCGACCGGGTGACGCGCACCGGGCGGGC
>NZ_CEVIVD010000002.1:121324-122977 GCF_982290655.1 Protofrankia sp. CiP1_Cm_nod3 | reverse complement strand
CAGCGGCAGCGGCAGCGGCAGCGGGGAGATCGTCCTGCGCGTGCGTGGCGGCCCGGCCGCCGCCGGGACGGGCCGCTGGGAGCTGCGCCCGACGCACCGCGCGCTCGGCTGGCAGGACACCGTGCCGGCGCTCACCGCCGCCTACGTCGTCGACCACGAGCTGCCTATCGAGATCCACACGGACATCGAGACCGGCCAGCTGGCCGGCGTCCGGCCGCGGCCACCAGCTCGACCACCAGCTCGACCGACGGCGGCGGACCGACCGGACGCGCCGGACCAACCAGACCCAACAGACCCAACAGGCCAGCCAGGCCAACCAGAAGAAGCACCGGGCCGGTCAGGGGCGCCGGGCCGGCCGGAAGTGCCAGGCCGGGCGGCGATGCCGGGCCGGGCCGGAGCCAAGGGGGTGCAGCGGACGTGAAACAGGTGGTGCAGGCGGTCAGCGGAGGCGCGGTCGAGGTTCTCGACGTCCCCGCACCGCGGATCGGACCGACCGAGGTGCTGGTCCGTACCGCGGCGAGCATCGTCTCCCCCGGGACGGAACGGGCGGTCACCGCGCTCGCCCAGTCGGGGCTGCTGGCCAAGGCCCGGGCCCGTCCCGACCTGGTCCGCCAGGTGGTCCAACGGGCCCGGGCCGACGGGATCGGCCCGGCCGCCCGCGCGGTACGGGCCCGCCTCGGCGGGGACATCCCGCTCGGCTACAGCGCCGCCGGGACCGTGCTGGACGTCGGCGAGATGGTCGACGGGACCGGTATCGCGCCCGGACAGCTCGTCGCCACCGGCGGGGCCGGCTGGGCGAACCACGCCGAAGTGCAGGCGGTGCCCGGTCTGCTGTGCGTGCCGGTGCCCGCCGGGGTGCCGGCCGCGGACGCGGCGTTCGCGACGGTGGCCTCCATCGCCCTGCACGGGCTGCGCCTGGCCGACGTCGGGCCGGGCGCGAAGGTGGTGGTCGTCGGGCTTGGCCTGGTCGGCCAGCTCGCCGCCCGGATCGCGCTGGCCAGCGGATGCGACGTGGCCGGCATCGACGTCGCCGACCTGCCGCTGGCCGCGGCCGGCCGGGCCGGCGTCCTCACCCTGCGTGAACAGGGCGAGGCCACCACGGCCGCGGTGGCGCGCTGGGCCCGTGGGCGGGGCGCGGACGCCGTGCTGGTCTGCGCCGCCACCCGGAGCTCGGATCTCATCGGCCGGGTGCCGGCGCTGTGCCGGGACCGCGCGACCGTGGTCATCGTCGGGGACGTCGGGCTCGAGCTCGACCGCACGCCCTTCTACGACCGGGAGCTGTCGGTGCGGTTCGCCCGCTCGTACGGCCCCGGCCGCTACGAGCGGGCGTACGAGGACTGGGGGGTGGACTACCCGGCCGGCCAGGTCCGCTGGACGGAGGGCCGCAACCTGGAGGCCGTCGTCGACCTGCTGGCCACCGGCCGGCTGAAGGTCGCCGATCTGGTGACGCACAGTTTCGCCATCGACGACGCCGCCGACGCCTACGCCCTGGTCGAGAGCCGGAGCGAACCGTACCTGGCGATCCGCTTCGACTACGACGTCTCCCGGACGCTGCCGGCGAGCATCGTCCTGCCGCCCCGGCGCGGGCAGCCCGGACGGCCGGGGCTGGCCGGGCTGCCCGCGCTGTCCGGGCAGCCCGGGCCGGCCGGGGCC
>NZ_CEVIVD010000002.1:106029-120996 GCF_982290655.1 Protofrankia sp. CiP1_Cm_nod3 | reverse complement strand
TCCCGGTTGTCCCTGCCGCTGCGGCTGCCCGGCTCCTCCCTGGCGGCCGGGCTCTCCCGGGCCGCCGGCGGGCTGCCCACCCTCCCCGGGCCGGCCGGGGCACGCCGCGCCGCCCGCGCCGCCCGCGCAGGCAGTGGCACACCCGACGGCAGCACACACGACAGCACACCCGACGGCAGCACACACAGCGACAGCACACACAGCGACAGCGCTCGGGCCGCCGGGCGGGGCTACGGCATCGGCTGGATCGGCGCCGGCGCCTTCTCCGCCACCGTGCTGCTGCCCGCCTTCCGGGCCGCGGGCTTCGACCGCTTCGTCACGGTCGGCTCAGCCGGTGGCCTGCGTGCCCGACGCTTCGGGGAGCGCGCCGGCTTCACGAGGATCGCCGGCGGCCCGGACGCCGTCATCGACGATCCCGACGTCGACGTGGTGGTCATCGCGACCCCGCACGACGCCCACGCCGACCTGGTCGTACAGGCGCTGGAGGCCGGCCGGCACGTCTGGTGCGAGAAGCCGCTCGCGCTGTCCTTCGACGAGCTGCGGGCGGTGGCGGACGCCGCCAGCCGCTCCGACGGCGTCCTGTTCACCGGCTTCAACCGGCGCTGGTCACCCGCGGCCCGGCTCGCCCGGGAACACCTCGACGCCCGGACGTCCCCGCTCACCCTGATCTACCGGGTAGCGGCCGGGAAGGTCGCGGACGGGCACTGGTACGCCGACCGCCGCCAGGGCGGGCGGCTGCTCGGGGAGGTCTGCCACTTCGTCGACACCTGCGCGTTCCTGAACCCGTCGGAGATCGTGTCGGTGCGGGCACATCCGGCCGGACGCGGGGGCGCACTGCTCGCCGACGACGTGACGGTCGTGCTCGGGCACGCCGACCAGTCGGCCTCGGTGATCGTCTACTCCTCCGCGCGCCCGGCGGGTATCGGCAAGGAGCGCCTGGAGGCGCTGGCCAGCGGCACGCACCTCGTCCTCGACGACTTCCGGTCGCTTACCGTCGGTGGCCGTACCGTCTGGCAGGGACGCCAGGACAAGGGGCATGAGGCGGCCGTACGCGAGTTCCACCGCCGCCTGCGCGATGCCGCCGCCGGCACGGCCGGGCAGGCGGACGGCGGCCTGGTCACCTCGGCGCACGTCCTCGCCGCCGCCGCGGCGGCAGCAGCGGACGCAACGGCAACCGTGTCGGCTGGGCAGGCTGGGCAGGCGGGACCGGCAGAGCCGGCGGGACCGGCAGAGCCGGCGGGACCGGCGGGACCGGCGGGACCGGCGGGACCGGCGGGACCGGCCGTACCCGCGGGACCGGCGGTGACCCGCGGCGGCGCCCGGCCGCCGGACCACACCGCACCCGGCACCCCGAGCGGCACGAACACCCCGAACACCCCGAACGGCACGGACGGCACGGCTACCCCGAACGCCGTGCCGTGACGACGCAGGACGCCCGGGCCGACGGCCCCGTCATGAGCACCGTCGCCAGCCCCGCCGTGGGCCCCGCTGCGAGCCCCACCGCAGACCCCGTCATGAGCACCGTCGCCAGCCCCGCCGTGGGCCCCACCGCAGGCCCTCCCGTCACGGCCCTCGGCAGGCCGTCCACGGCCCGGCACCGGCGGCCCCGGCGGCTGGCCACGCTCGCGCGCCCGGGCATGCCGTCGGGGATCGCGGTCGCCGCGGGCAACGCCGCCGCGATCCTGATCGGGCTGGCCTCGGGGATCGTGACCGCGCGTGTTCTCGGGCCGACCGCCCGGGGCGCGTTCGTGGCCACCCAGACGATGTCGGGGGTGGCGGCGGTCGTGCTGACCCTCGGCGTGACACAGGCGGTGGTGACCGGCCGTGGCAGCGACCGCGACCTCGCCGGCCCGCTGCTGGCGCAGGTCGCCGTCGTCGCGCTGGTGGCGGCCGCGCTGTTCGGGACGCTCGCGGGCGTCGGGGCCCAGCCCTGGCTGGACGGGTACGGGGTCATCGGGGCGGCGGCGGCCACCGCCGGGGCGGTAGCCGCGTCGCTGGCCTCCGGGATGGCCCAGCGCCGGTCACGGATGACCGGCGAGTTCCAGCTCGTACGGCTGCTGCCCTCGCTGGCGGGCCTGTTCCTGCTGGTCGTGGCGTGGCGCGCGGGCACCCGCGAGGTCGGTGTCTGGCTGTTGTGCTCGGGGGTGGGCGTCGCCGTCCCGGCGGTGGTGATGCTGGCGCGGACCCTCGGCGAGCCGGGCACGCCACGCCGGCCAGCCCGCTTCCTGCCGTCCCGGGCGCTCGTGCGGGGCGCTGTCGCGGCGTTGCCCACGGCCATCGGGGCGCAGGTGATCTACCGGCTCGACTCGGTGGTGGTCGCTGCCGCCCGGCCCACTTCCGACGTCGCGTTCTACGGTGTCGCGGCCACCGCCAGCCTGACCTGTACCGCGCTCGGCCAGGCGGTCGGGATGCTCGCCTTCAGCCGGCTGCGGCACGCCCACGGCCTGAACCAGCAGCGCCTGCTGATCCGACGCGGGGTGAGGTGGGCGCTCGGCGTCGCGGCCGGGGTGGCCCTGCCGGTCATGCTCCTCGCCCCCGAATTGATTACCCTCTGTTATGGTCGGGAGTTCCTACCCGCGGTGGCGCCGACCCGGGCGCTCGTCCTCGCGGCGATCCCGCTGTCCGCGGACTACCTGCTGATCCACGCGCTGCTGAGCCTGTCCGGTCAGCGCAGCGTGTACGGGACGCAGGCGCTGGCGGCTGCGCTGACCGTCGTCGGCCTGTGTGTGACCGTGCCCACCGGAAATCTCGCGCTGATCGCCGCCATGTCGATCGTCATCTACACCCTGTCCGCGGCACTGATGTTCGGCGCGGTGCTGCGGCGCACCGCGCCGAACCGCCGCGACACCGCGCCGAACCGCCCCGCTTCCGCGGAGCGGTCATGAGGAACCAGTCATGAGGAATCAGCTATGAGGAACATCGCGGTCATCGTGCACTGGGGGCCGGCCGAGCCCACCGTCGAACTCGCCTGCGAACTGGACCGCAGCGCGCTGCTGCATCGGGTGGTGGTGGTGGCCAACGATCTGTCGGAACGCCCCGCGGGCATTCCCGCGGAGATTTCCTGGATAGTCCCGTCCCGCAATCTCGGTTTCGCCGGCGGTTTTCAGCACGCCACCCGGGTCTATCCGACGGCGTCCTGCTATCTACTGCTCAACAACGACATCCGGATGGATGACGCGACGATCGGGGCGTGCCTGGACCTGCTGGCCACCGACCGGGTCGGTGTGGTCGGCCCGACGCTGGTCAACGCTCGGGGGCTGCAGTCGGGCGCCGCTGTTCTCACCCGTTTCCTCGCCGCGCCGAGGGTACTGCGAACGCCGTCCGTCGGCCAGCCGTGCGAGGCCGAATGGGTCACCGGCGCAGCCATGTTCATCAAGGCCGAATGTCACCGGGACGTGCCGATGGACGGACGCTACTTCCTCGGTTTCGAGGATGCCGACTTCTGCCACCGTGCCCGGGAGGCCGGCTGGCGCGTCATGCTCAGCCCGGCGCGGGCCTGGCACGCCAGTGGCGGGACGATCCCGGCCGGCCGGTACATCTACTACAGCGTCCGCAACAGGCTGTGGTTCGTCCGGGCCCGGGGCTGGGCACTGCGCACGGCGCTGGTGACGCTGTGGTCGATGCTGGTCCTGGTGCCCGGCACCGCCGTGAAGGACGCCGTGCGCAGGCGCGGGTACGCCTCCTGCCTGCTCGCCTTCCACGGTCTTGTCGACGGGCTGCTGCGCATGCCCGCCGAGGCGGTGCCCCTGCCCGACGAGCCCCGTCCCGCCCGCTGGGTGTCCTGGTCCTGACACCGCCTCGGCCGGTCGGCCGCGCGCGCCCCCGGAGAACCACATCCCGGAAAAGCCGCCCACCCGACGGCATCCGCACCCCGGAAAAGAGAAGTATCCCCGGAGAAGAAAAGAAGGAATGACAGAGATGACGGATCTCGACGTGTCACCGACCGTTGGAGAGGAACTTCCGCAACGGTATGTCCATCTGCTGAAGGAGGTGCTTTCCTTCTCGTTGTGGGACGGACGGGACGGCGCGGTCTGGCGCGGGCGCCGCAGCGCCCGGATTCTGCAGCGGCTGCTCGAGCGGCGGAATCTCTCGGTGGCGAGAATCGTCTCCCCCGAGGTTCGCCGCAACGGCCAGGACTGGCCCCGACTCGCGCACACCATGGTAGGCGCCAAACGTCTGGACAACCTCCAGGAATGCGTCGAGACGATTCTGCGCGACAACGTTCCCGGGGATCTGATCGAAACCGGTGTCTGGCGGGGCGGTTCGTGCATCCTGATGCGGGGAATACTCGCCGCCCACGGGGTCGAGGACCGCATAGTGTGGGTCGCGGACTCGTTCTCGGGGCTGCCGGAGCCCGATCCCGGCCGTTATCCCGCCGACACCGGCGACCGGCACCACACGGTGGCCGAGCTCGTCGTCCCGCTGGCAGAGGTCCGGGACAACTTCCGCCGGTATGGGCTGCTCGACGACCAGGTGCGCTTCCTGCCCGGCTGGTTCTCCGAGACGCTGCCGGGTGCGCCGATCGACAGGCTCGCGCTCATGCGCCTGGACGGCGACATGTACTCCAGCACGATCGAGGCCCTGACCACGCTCTACCCAAAGCTGTCCGACGGCGGCTTCTGCATCATCGACGACTACGGTGCGGTCGAGGGCTGCCGCCGCGCGGTCGAGGACTTCCGGGCGGCCCAGGGCATCGACGCCCCTCTCGTCCGGATCGACGCCTGTGGCGCTTACTGGCGGCGGTAGGCCGGAGCCGGGGCGCCCGGCGCGGGTCACGCCGCCAGGTGGCCCACGCCGCGCGGCCGGGCGCCCGGCCGGCTCACGCCGCCCAGCTCGGCAGCGGCCGGGCCAGGAACACCGCCTGCGCGCACAGCAGGTTCGGCCGCCGCCGGGCCGCCCACCGGTCGAGCCGCCCGGTCACGCTCGACGACAGCACGTTGCGCAGCCGCCACCAGGGCAGCCCGCCGTCCGGCAGCGTCGTGACCACGTCCAGACCACTGTCACGGACCATTCGCAGGGCGGAGTCGAAGGTGAAGAACCGCAGGTGGGTGGCGTCCATCACGCCGGTCCGGGTGTATTCGAACCGGCCGCGGACGAACTTGGCCCGCTGGCTGTAGTGCAGGACGTTGGGCAGGGCCACCGCCACCAGCCCGTCCTCGGCGACGACCCGCCGGGCCTCCGCCAGCAGCCCGGCGGGGTCGGCGAGGTGCTCCAGGACGTGGGAGAGCAGCACCAGGTCGTAGGAGCCGTCCGCGGCGAAGGGCAGCCCCTTGGTGAGGTCGTGCAGGTGGACGGTCTCGCACACCTGCTCCGCCGCCGCCAGTTCGGCCGGGTCGTTGGTGATCCCGGTGACGCTCCACCCGCGTGCGGCCAGCAGCCGCGCGTTGTCACCGGCCCCGCAGCCGCAGTCGAGCGCCCGGCCGGGCTCCCGGCGGATCAGGTCGAGAAGGATCTTGTTGCCGGCGTTGCGGTATCGCAGATCGGTGGAGATCTCGGTGGACATCAGACTGTTCCCCTACGTGCGGTGACGATGGAACGATGCGGGTTCACTACTATGCGCAATATATCGCGTACTTGAAGTAACAGAAAGAGGGTGTCACCGCATGCCACACGCTCTGATCACCGGCATCACCGGCCAGGACGGGCTGTACCTGGGCGAGCTTCTGCTCAGCAAGGGCTACGAGGTGTTCGGCCTGGTCCGCGGCCAGTCGAACCCGAAGGTCGCCGTGGTCGAGAAGATACTGCCCGGGGTCCGTCTCCTGGAGGGCGACCTGACCGACCTGCCGTCCCTGATCGGCGCGGTCGAGACCGCCCAGCCCGACGAGGTCTACAACCTGGGCGCGATCTCCTTCGTCGGCCTGTCCTGGCGGCAGGCGGAGCTGACCGGGGAGACGACCGGCATCGGCGTCCTGCGGATGCTCGAGGCGATCCGGATAGCCACCTCGGACGAGATGTCGCGCGTCCGCTTCTACCAGGCGTCGAGCTCGGAGATGTTCGGCAAGGTGCGCGAGACCCCGCAGCGGGAGACCACCGCCTTCCACCCGCGCTCCCCCTACGGGGTCGCGAAGACCTTCGGCCACTACATCACCGTCAACTACCGCGAGTCGTACGGCGCCCACGCCGTGTCCGGCATCCTGTTCAACCACGAGAGCCCGCGCCGGGGCACCGAGTTCGTGACCAGGAAGATCACCCGAGGGGTCGCCCGGATCGCGCTCGGGGCGCAGGAGAAGATCGCGCTGGGCAACCTCGACGCGCGGCGGGACTGGGGGTTCGCCGGCGACTACGTCGACGCCATGTGGCGGATGCTCCAGCGCGACACTCCCGAGGACTACGTCATCGCCACCGGGAAGACGCATTCGGTGCGCGACCTGCTCGACGTCGCGTTCGGCCACGTCGGCATAGCCGACTGGGGCCCGTACGTCGTCCAGGACCCGCGCTTCCTGCGGCCCGCCGAGGTCGACGTGCTCGTCGGGGACGCGTCCAGGGCGCGGGACCTGCTGGGCTGGCGGCCGGCCGTCGACTTCCGCGCCCTGGTCGCGATGATGGTGGACGCCGACCTGGCCGCCGCACGCGGCGAGCGTGACCATGAGCAACATGTCGCGCCCGCCGCGCCCGGCGGGCAGCGGTGAGCAACGTGCCGCGCCCGCCGCGGCCGCCGCGCCCGGCGGGCAGCGGTGAGCCCGTCCCCACGCGCGGCGGCAGCGTCCCGCGGAACTGAACGACCGCCAGGCCGTCACGGCCGTCACCGCGACGTCCCGGTGTCGTCGTCATGAGGAGCGCTCAGCCCGCCAGGACGCCGGGACGGGCCTCCTCGGCCGGGGCCGGCGCGTCCCGGCCGAGGAGGATCCGGCGGGTCTGCTCGGCGTAGGCCTCCGGGTCGGTCACCATCCGTGCCCATTCGCGCGCCCGCCCGCCGGACTCGGCCAGCCGGCCCCGGTCCGACAGCACCTGTCCCAGCAGCTCGGCCAGGGCCGGGGCGGACTCGTCCACCGGTGACCAGCCGGTCATCCCGGCGACGTAGGCGTCGGACGAGCCGCCGGAGAACGGCGCGACGACCGGGCAGCCGGCGAGCTGCGCCTCGACCAGCACGATGCCGAAGCCCTCCCCGCTGCTGGGTGTGCGCACCCTGGTCCGGGTGCACAGCGCGAACAGGTCGGCGGCCCCGTAGAGCCGCGCCAGCTGCGCGTCGGGCGGCGAGACGTACAGCTCGGTGTCCGCCCGGGCGAGCAGGTCGACGAGCTCGGTGGGCGCCGGGCCCTGGCCCGCCACGACCAGGCGCACCGCGCCGACGCGCTCGCGTGCCCGGCGGGTCGCCTCGACCAGCTCCGCCACGCCCTTGCCGCGCCACTCCGGCAGCCGGCAGACGGTGAGCACCACCGGGACGCGGTCCGCCGCGGCCGGCCGCGGGGTGCGCAGCAGGGTCTGCCGCCAGCCGGGGTCGATGCCGGGCGGCAGCACCGCGGGGACGCCCAGCGACAGCATGGCGCCCGCGCTGAAGCTGCTGATCGTCAGCGGCCGGGCCCGGGAGAGCCTGGTGAGCAGTGTCCGGGACAGCGGCCGGGTGCCCCAGATGTCGGTGCCGTAGAACGCGACGAACGAGCGCGACGGCCGGGCCGCGGCCGTGACCGCCGCCGCCACCGGGATGAGGCCGGGATGCCCCACCAGCAGGCAGCGGATGGGCGCGTGGCGCCGCGCGGCGAGCACGGCGCGGGCGGCGAAGTCGGCCTTTGCCGCAAGCGTGGGGCGGCGGCCGGGGGCCAGCAGGTCCACCCTGCGTACCCGCGCGCCCGACCCGTCGAGTGCCCGTTCGACCGTGGCGAGGTAGCGCTCGATGCCGCCGCCGAGTCCCAGCGACGGGGCAAGTAGCAGAACGTCACCGGCCTGGCCGGTATGGCCCGCATGACCGGCCCGCCGCGCGCGACGATCATTACGTATGGAGTTCATCATGTCACACATTGTGCTCGAGAAAGGTGCGGAACCGACGACACCGGCAGCACCGACGCGCCAGCCCCGAACGCGCGCAGTGCCGCCACACCCCGACCAGGGCGCGGCTTCCCGGTGATACGACACACCCGATCCAGTCCTCGCATTCCGTAGTAGAGTCGTTACTCTGAGGTTAGATGCACCACCGTCCGCTATCTACCGACCATCCACTCGCAGGCCGGTACGCGCGACACCCGACCGCCTCGGCCGTGGCGGCACCCCCACGGCCGAGGCACTCCTACCGATAAGGCCGGACATGCCGGGAATGCCAGAGAACATCACCGCCCCGTACCGGGTGGCGGTCACGCGGACGCGGACGGCGTCCTATCCCGACGTCGTCCCCTTCTCCCCGGACACCGCGTATCCCGAGTACGCGCACGGGCACCTCGGCCCGGCGGCGAACCCGGTGTACGCCGGCGTCCGCCGGGCCCTGGCACTGGCCGGGCTGGACGCGGCGAACGTGGACACCGCACGCTGGAACCCGCTGGCCGGCCTCGTCCCCCCGGGCGGGACGGTCGTGCTCAAGCCCAACCTGGTACGTGAGCGCCACCCGCGGGACCCGCAGGGCTGGCGGTACGTGCTCACCCACGGCTCCGTGGTGCGCGCCGTCGCCGACTACGCGTTCGCCGCGGTCGGGAGCGCCGGCCGGGTGGTGATCGCCGACGCGCCGCAGACCGACTCGTCCTTCACGGCGATCGTGAGCCTGCTCGGCCTGGACGAGCTGCGCCGGTTCTACCGGGAACGCGGGCTGCGCCTCGACCTGGTCGACCTGCGCCAGGAGGAGTGGACCACGGTCGACGACGTCGTGGTGGCCCGCCGCCGGCTGCCGGGCGACCCCGGCGGCGCGATCGCCTTCGACCTCGCCGCGGCCAGCGAGTTCGTCGGCCACGGCGGCGCGGGCCGCTACTACGGGGCCGACTACGACAGCCGGGTGGTGAACTCCCACCACAGCGGCGGCCGGCACGAGTACCTGCTCTCCGGCACGGCCCTGCGGGCCGACCTCGTGGTGAACCTCCCCAAGCTGAAAAGCCACAAGAAGGCCGGGATCACCCTCGCCCTGAAGAACCTGGTCGGGATCAACGCGGACAAGAACTGGTTACCGCACCACACCGAGGGCCGGCCCGGCACCGGCGGCGACGAGCATCCCAGCCGCAGCTCCCGGCACTCGCTCGAGCGGGCCGCGGCCACCAGGCTGCGCCGGGTGGCCATGCTCTCCCCCCGCCTGGGCGGCGGCATGCTGCGGCTGGCCCGCCACCGCGGCAGCCAGCTGTTCGGGGACGGCGACACCGTGGTACGCAGCGGTAACTGGTGGGGCAACGACACGGTGTGGCGCATGTGCCTCGACCTGAACAAGATCCTGGAGTACGGCCGGCCGGACGGCACCGTGGCCGACACCCCGGACCCGGGCCGGCGGCACATCGTCATCGTGGACGGGGTGATCGCCGGGCAGCGCAACGGCCCGATGAACCCCGACCCGCTGCCCGCCCGGTTACTGGCCTGCGGGACCACGCCGGCCGCGGTCGACGCGGCCGCGACGTACCTGTTCGGCTTCGACCCCGACCGGGTGCCCGTGGTCCGCCAGGCGTTCACCTGCCGCGCCCTGCCACTCGCCCGTGGTGACTGGCGTGACATCGAGATCATCTCCGACCACGGCCCGTGGCAGGGACGCCTCGGCTCACTGCCGGTCGAGACGGTCCTGCGGGCCGAGCCGCACTTCGCCTGGCAGGGGTACGTCGAACATCGGCCACCGCCGGCGGTGGCCCGATGACCCGGGCCCGGGCGGTCCCACCGGCGTCCCCACCGGCGTCCGCATGGACGTGTTCCCGGACGGCCGCCAAGGCGGCCGCGCGGGCGGTCCCGGCGCGGGCGGGCTCGGTGTTCGGCTCCCGGGCGGCCGCCGCCGTGTTCGACGCCGCCTGCGCCAGCCCGCTGGTGCGCGGCCACCTGCGCACGCTCGCCAGGCTGGAGGCGGCCGACGCGGCCGAGGTCCACCAGTGGCAGGTGTCCCGGCTGGCCCGGTTCCACCGGCGCTGGGGCCGGTCGGTGCCGTACTACCGGGAACGCCCGGAGTATCTCCAGGCCTGCCTGGAGGGCCGGCTCGACGGGCTTCCGGTGCTGGGCAAGGAGACCGTCCGCGGCCTTGCCGGCTCCTTCACCGGCCCTCGGGTGCCCGCCCGGCGGGTCACCACCGGCGGCACCGGCGGGCAGCCGCTGGACCTGCGGATCTCCTACGCGTCGTTCTTCACCGAGTGGGCCCACATCGCCCACGTGTGGGGACGGGCGGGGGTGCGGCCGACCGACCCGAAGATCACTTTCCGGGGCGGCAGCCTCGGCGCGGGCTTCGCCGGCCGGCCCGTCCTGTTCCAGCCGACGTACAACCACTTCCTGGTCTCCCCGTTCCACCTGTCGGACCGGACCTTCGCCGATCTGCTGGAGCGGCTCGGCGACTTCCGCCCGGTGGCCATCTGGGGGTACCCGTCGGCGGTCACGCCGTTCGCCCACTGGGTGGCGCGGACCGGGCCGCACCGCGCGCTCAGCCGCGTCCGCGCGGTGCTGCTGGCCAGCGAAGGGGCCTTCGACTGGCAGGTGGCGCTCTTCCGGGAGGTCTTCGCGGCACCGGTGGTCCGCTGGTACGGGCAGAGCGAGAAGGTGGTGTTCGCCGGTGAGTGCCCCGCCCGCCCCGGCGCCTACCATCTCGCCCCCACCTACGGCCTCACCGAGGTCGTCGACGGACGGATCGTCGGCACCGGGATGACCAACGCCGCCATGCCGCTGGTGCGCTATGACACCGAGGACGCCGGCACCCTGCTGCCCGCCGGCCCGCACGGCGCCCGCTGCGTGTGCGGCTCGTCGTTCCCGGTGCTCACCGACGTCCGCGGGCGCTGGGACCAGTCCCTGGTCTACGGGGCGGACGACGAGCCCATCTCCACCGCGGCCCTGAACTTCCACGACAGCGCCTTCGCCGTCTTCGACCGGTTCCAGTTCCGTCAGGAGCGCCGCGGCGAGGTGGAGCTGCGGGTGGCCGCCGCCCGGCCGCCGGGGGCCGGCGACCTGGCCCGGGCCCGCCGCCTCCTGCAGGAACGGGTGGGCGACCGGCTGCGGGTGTCGGTGACCGTCGTCCCCCCGGAAACGCTGCTGAGCGCCCGCGGCAAGGGGGTGACGGTGGACCAGCGTTACCAGCCGGCCCGGCCACCGGCGCGGGAAACGCGGGAAGCGCGGGAACAGCGGTGGGCACCCGGGAGCGCCGACGTGCCCGGCACATGACCCGAAGCGGCCCGGCCGGCTCACCCGGCCGCCGCCGGCGGGTTTCCGGGACCCTCCCGTTCCCGTGGAACCGCCAGTTCGCACAACCGGCCGGCTCCCGGACCGGAGGCCTTCCGGACCGGGTGTTTTCCGGGCCATCCGATTGCCGGGCCGGGAGTTCTCCGGGCCGGCCGAGGAGAGAAGTGGGGCGATCATGGACGTCACAACCGGATTCGGAACCACGGGGACGCCGCCGCCGGCGGACGACGGACCCGTCCTCGTCGACTGCGCCGGTGCCCGCATGGGCGGCGCGCTGCGTTTCCTGCTCGAGCTCGACGGGCATCTGGCCAGGGTCGAGCGCCCCAACGTCCGGGTGATCGGACGCGACCGGCCGATCACCGCGACCTGGCTCGCCCGGCGGGAACGGCTGGGGCGGTTCGCCCGGGTGATCTCCCTGAACAACGTCGGGTTCGCGGCGACCGCCGGCTCGCGTTACGTGCTGCTGCGCAATCCGCTGCACTTTCTCCGGCCGGCCGAACTGGAGCTCATCGGCACCCGGCTGGACTCCCGCATGGCCCGTCAGACCAGGATCGTCCGGCAGGCCGCCCGCCGCGCCGACTTCGTGGTCGTACCGGCCGCCAGCATGGCCGAACGGGTTCTCGACGCGGTCCCGGACCTGGTGTCCCGGCTGACCGTCCGCCCGCATCCGCTGTCGATGCCGCAGGCCGCCCCCGCCCAGCCGCGCGAGCCGCACCTGCTGCTGTGCCCGGTGCTGTTCTCGCCGTGGAAGGCCATGGCGACGTTACTGCGCCTGGTCGACCAGGCGGTCACGACGCTGGCCGCCGAAACCGGCGCCGACCTGCGGGTCGTCGTCACCGCCACCCGCGAGGAGGCCACCGCCGACGGGCTCGGCCCCACCGGCCGCCTGGACTTCGTCGGCCGGCTGACACCGCAGGAGCTGACGCACCACCAGAACCGGTGCCGGGCGCTGATCTACCCGACGCGGATCGAGTCGTTCGGATATCCGCTGGCCGAGGCGCGGCTGGCCGCGCTGCCGGTGGTGGCGCGCAACATCGCGCACAACCGTGACATCGCCGGTCCCGTCCTCGTCCCGTACCAGCGGGAGGAGCCGGCGGAAATCGCCGCGGCCATCCACCGCGCCCTGAACACCACCTTCGTCCCGGAGCCGGTCAACCCGTTCGACCCGGACCGCTATTTCAACTGGCTGCTCGGCGCGCCGGAAAAAGCGGCCTGAGAACCCGGGTACCGGCCCACCCGAGAAAACCGGGAACACACATGAGAACCAGAGAACATGAAGACTGAGAACACCGGCACCGTCCTCGTCGACTGCGCGGGCGCGCGGATGGGCGGCGCCCGGCGGCTGCTTCTCGAGCTCGAGAGCTATCTCGTGGACAACCGTCGCCCGGACGTCCGCGTCATCGGCCGGGACCAGCCGGTCAGCCCGGCCTGGCTGATCCAGCGCGAACGGCCGTGGAGGCACCGCCGGGTGGTCTCCCTCAACAACGTCGGGTTCGTGGTGACGCCGGCCCGGCGCTGGCTGCTGCTCCACCAGCCGCAGCACTTCCTGGATCCCGAGGAGATCAGGAAGCTCGGCGGCCGGGTCGACCGGGAGATCCCGTGGCAGGCCCAGGTGGTGCGCCAGGCCGCCCGCCGCTCGGACATGATCGTGGTGCCGACCACCGGCATGGCCCGGCGGGTCGCCATGACCGCCCCGGATCTGTCGTCGCGCATCTCGGTACGCCCGAACCCGCTGTCGATGGCACCCGAACCGGTCACCGGCCGCAGGCCCGAGGTCTTCCTGTGCCCGGTGCTCTTCGCCCGGTGGAAGCGGATGGGCGACATCCTGCGGACCGTCGACGAGGCGGTGGACATCGTCCGGCGCGGCCACCGGACGGAGATCGAGGTGCTGGTCACCGCGACCCCGTGGGAGGCGCGTGCCGAAGGGCTCGGCGACGCGCGCCATCTGCGTTTCATCGGCCGGATCACGCACACCGAGGTGGCGCGGTACCGCCGGCGGTCGTGGGCGACCATCTACCCCACCCGCATCGAGTCGTTCGGCTACCCGCTGGCCGAGGCACGGCTGGCGGCGCAGCCGGTCGTCGCCCATGACACGCCGCACAACCGGGAGGTCGCCGGCGGCGCCCTCGTACCGTTCACCCAGGAGCATCCGGACGACATCGCCGACGCGATCCGGCGGGCGCTGGAGACCCGGGTGCCACCGGAGCCGGGCAACCCGTTCGACCGTGACCGTTACTTCGACTGGATGCTGGGCGCGACGGAGGCGACGTCATGATCCGGCCCGCGGCGCGGCCGTCCCGGTCGCCGGTGCCGTACGCGGCCCCCGCCACAGCCGGCGCGGCGCTCACGCCGCCACCGGGGTCCGTGCCGGTCACCGCGATCATCCTGGCCCGGGACGAACGCCGGGACATCGCCCGGGCGGTCCGCTCGGCCGGCTGGTGCGCCCAGGTGGTGGTCGTCGACTCCGGCTCCACCGACGGGACACCGCAGATCGCCCGGGAGCTGGGCGCCACCGTGTGGGAACAGCCCTGGCGCGGCTTTGCCGGCCAGCGCGAATGGGCCATGCGCCAGCCCGGCGTCCAGCACGACTGGGTGTACTTCCTCGACGCCGACGAATGGGTGCCCGTCGCGCTCGCGGCGGAGATCGCCGAACGGCTCGGCCGGGAGGACTGCGCCGCCTACACCCACCGGCGCCGGTTCTTCTTCCTCGGCCGCTGGATAGCCCACTGCGGGTGGTACGCCAACAGCTGGCAGGCCCGGCTGCTCGACCGGCGGTCCGCCTCGTTCGCCACCGCCGAGGAGTTCAGCGAACGCCCGTCGGTCAACGGCACGATCCTGCCCCTCGAACACGACGTCATCGACCAGGACAGCAAGGGCCTGGCCTGCTGGCTGCACAAACACATCACCTACGCGGAGCTGGAGGCACGCCGCCGCGGCACGTCTAGCGGACCGTTGCGGCAGCTCCGGCGGGTGCTCGGCCCCGACCGGGCGACGAGCAGCAGGCCGCTGTCGCGGGCCATCGCCCGCGACGTCGTCCTCCCCCTGCTGCCCTGCAAGATGGTGGTGACGTTCGTCTACATGTACGTGTTCAGGAGCGGCTGGCGGGACGGCTGGCAGGGGCTGGCGTTCTGCCTGCACCGGGCCTGGCACGAGAAGATGATCCGTCTGCTGGGCACCCCCGCGGCGGCACCGCAGGAAGCCGTCTACCCCCTGGATACCGCGCCCATTACGCCCATTACACCCACCGCGACAGCCACCGTCCTGTCGTCGGCACAGTGATCGGCGCGGCCCCGCCGGGCCGGCCGAGCCTCCTGCGCCGTGCGCCGACCGGACAGGAGCGGTCGGCGCACGGCGGTGGCCAGCGGCCGGTACGCGGGCTGGCGCGCGGGGCCTGCCGCCTGACCCACGGTGGCGGCCACCTGCGCCGGGGCGCCGTACCCCGGCTACAGCCAATCCGGCTACGGCCAACCCGGCTACAGCGTCGGTGTGGGTTCGGCCGGCGTGTCCCGGCTCGGCCCGGCGGGGCCCCGTCCAGCTGAGCCGGCTGAGCCGGCCGGGGCATGCCGGCGCGCGGTGAGGACGTCGAGGAGGGGCTGGCCGGAGGCGCTGCCCGGGCCCGCCGATGACAGCCGGACCGCGGTGATCCCGACGTCGACGAGACCGGCGGCGAGCGCCAGGCCGGTCAGGCGTGTCCGGTCGGCA
>NZ_CEVIVD010000002.1:103959-105484 GCF_982290655.1 Protofrankia sp. CiP1_Cm_nod3 | reverse complement strand
CCGCAGCCGAGTTCCAGCACGGTCATGCCCGCGGTGAGGGAGGGCAGCAGCAGCTCCCGCACGAGCCCCTCCCAGGAAGCGCCGGCCTGGCCCGCCGGCCCACTCGCGCCGGCGTAGCGGGCATCGAGCGACAGCAGCCGTGACGCCACCTGCCGGCGCCACCGCGGCGGTGTGGCGTCGAGCAGCGCCGGGGCCCAGCGGGCATCCAGGACCCGGCGCCCCCGGACTTTCCCGGAAATCGAACGGAACGGCCGGTGGGGCCGGCGGAGCGCATCCATTTTTCCCTTTCCTGTCATTCGTCAACCTGATACACCGGAATACCTGTGAAAACGAGTCACTGCGCGAAGCTTTGGAAGATCGCCACGAAGACAGCCGAAAGATGCCATCCGGCCCGGCTGGAAGCGTTCGCGTCCATGTTTCCGATTTTAGTGTCACACGGGCCCGGACGGATTCCCCGCCGGCATCGACGGGCGTGTCGGAAACCTTGAGATCAATCGATTATCGCTACGATAACTCCCAGTCGGTCCCCCGACAGCACTTCCCGGGCCGGTCCCCGGCGGCACTTTCCGGGACGGTCCCCGACGGCATTTCCCAGCCGGTTCCCCGACGGCACCGGCCACGACCGCGGCAATCGGAGACAATCGGTGTCACACCGGACAGCGACAACAGCGACCATCGCCACCGCATTCAGCCGGGACAACAGCCTCAATTTCCTCCGGCTGGTGTTCGCCCTCACCGTCGTCGTCGTGCACGCCTGGGCGCTCGGCGGGTTCGGTCTGGTCCGGATCGGCGACTACGACCCGGCCAGCGTCGCGGTGGACGGGTTCTTCGTCGTCAGCGGCTTCCTGATCACCCGGAGCCGGCTCGGGGTGGGTGGCACGGCCCGTTTCCTGTGGCACCGCACCCTGCGTATCATGCCCGGTTTCTGGGCGAGCCTGCTGGTCGTGGCGTTTCTCTGCGCGCCGCTGGCCTGGCGGCACGAGCGGGGCTCGTTCGACGGCTATCCGGTCACCGGGCCGCACGGGGCGGTCCAGTACGTGCTCGCCAACTCCCTGCTGAGGGTGCGCTTCTACGACGTCGCCGGCACGCCGTCCGCGGTGCCTTTCCCACCGCCGGGCTCGGGCATCCCGATCGGCTGGAACCATTCCATGTGGACGCTCTACTGGGACGCCCTGTGCTATCTCGGCATCGCCGTCCTGGCGATTTTCGGTGTCATCCAGCGGCGGCGGGCGCTCGTCGCGGTGGTCACCGCCTGCCTGTGGGCCGTGGTGGTGCTGCGCGAACTGGCGCCCGGCTACACTCCGGGGCCGCTCGGCGGTGTCTTCGCCGGCGGTGTCGGCCGGTTCGTCCTGATGTTCCTCGCCGGCTGTGTGCTGTACCTGTACGCCGACCGGATTCCGCTTTCCGGGAAGCTCGCCGCCGGCTGCGCGGCCGTGCTGGCCGTCTCGATGTTCCTGGACGATCCGCACATACTGCTGAATCTCCCGCTGGCCTACCTGTGTATCTGGCTCGGCATCCGGCTGCC
>NZ_CEVIVD010000002.1:79524-103527 GCF_982290655.1 Protofrankia sp. CiP1_Cm_nod3 | reverse complement strand
GGCGGGTGCGTCCACCCGGGCCCGCGGAAGCGCTTTCCCTCGACGCCCGGGTCTCCCCCGGCAGCCGGATGGAGGAATCATGAACGGTCGCGGCGTACCCGGCCCGCGCCCACGCCCGGCGGCCCGCTCGCACCGCCCGCGGAAACCCACGGTCCAGAGCGCCTTCGGCCCCGACAACAGCCTGAACTTCCTGCGCCTGGTGTTCGCCGTCCTCGTCATGATCGCCCATGGCTGGGCACTGGGCGGATTCGGTCTGTTCCGGCTCGGGAAGTACGAGGTGAGCGCGCTCGCCGTCGACTCGTTCTTCGTCATCAGCGGGTTCCTGGTGACCCGCAGCAACGTGCGGGTGCGTGGCACCGCCCGTTTCCTGTGGCACCGCTTCCTGCGGATCTACCCGGCGTTCTGGGTCTGCCTCGTCGTCGTCGCCGGGTTCTTCGCGCCGCTGGGATGGCTGCACACCCACGGCTCGCTCGACGGTTTCCTGGGCGCGCCCCACGGGCCGCTGCGGTACATCATCGACAACAGCACGCTGCACATGCGGTTCTACGACGTCTCGGGGACTCCGGCCGGCGACGCTGTGTCCGGGGCGGCCGGGGCGGCCGGGGCGGGCACAGCCTCCTGGAACGGCGCGCTCTGGTCGTTGTGGTGGGAGTTCCTCTGCTACCTCGGGGTGGCCGTCCTCGGCGTCCTCGGCGTGCTGCGACAGCGGCGGGTGGCCGTCGCCGGGCTGGCCGTCGCCATGTGGTCCGCGGTGGTCGTCCACCACCTCGCGCCGGGCTTCGCCGGCGCCGTGCTGGGCAGCCCCCTTGCCGAGGGCGCGCTGCGGCTGGGCCCGCTGTTCCTCTGTGGGTCGCTGCTGTTCCTCTACGGGGACCGGGTGCCGCTGTCGGGGCGGCTCGCGGCGGTGGCGGCCGTCGCCGTGACAGGCTCGATGTTCCTGCGTGAACCGCACCTGGTCCTGGGGCCGCCACTGGCCTACCTGTGCCTGTGGCTGGGCGTCCGGCTGCCGCTGCACCGGGTCGGGGCGCGCAACGACCTCTCCTACGGGCTGTACATATATTCGTCCCCGGTGCAGCATCTGCTGGCGTTGTACGGGCTGCACCGGCACGGCGCGGTGGTGTACTTCTCCGCGTTCACGGCGGGGTCGGTGGCGCTCGCCGCGGGCAGTTGGCTCGCGGTCGAGAAACACGCGCTGAAACTGAAGCACTGGACGCCGGAACGCTTCCGGGTGGCCCGCCTGCCGGCCGTGGGGGCCCAGGGCGCCTGGTGGCGGGCCGGCGGCCGCGGCCTGCCCCGAACGGCGCCGCCCATGGCGCTGCCACGCCAGGGCAACGGGCCCGGGGAAGCGGCCGGCGGCGCCTTCCCGGAAGCCACGGCTCCCGAGCGTCCCGGCCCGGCCGGGACCTGAGCGCGGGCGGCTGGCGACAGGTACGGGCCGCCGGGCGGGAAACCTGCCCGGCGGCCGCGCGCCGGGCTGTCAAAAGGCCCTCCCCAACGGCCCGGTCTTGCCCAACGGTTTCCCGGCGGCTTTCCGTGGCCCGCCGGGGGGGCCGTCGCCGACGAGCAGGAGAAGCGCCAGGAAAATCCAGGTGAAAAGCGCCACCCGGTTGGCCGTGAAAGCGGGCAGGCCCGCGGTTGCCGCCACGCTCATGATAAGCACGGAGGTGGCGAACGGCCGCTGCGGCCCGGACCGCGCCGGCCGCCCGGCAAGCCACGTGCCGGCCAGGACGGCCAGCACGAGCGCGAACAGCACCACTCCGAGCACGCCGCCGACGATGACCACCTCGACCCAGGAGCTGTCGTACGACACGGCGAGCCCGCCGGCGCCGTAGCCGAACCAGGGCCGGGTGGCGAGCACATAGTCGAACACCATCCCGGACGCGCCGTTCGACCCCAGCCGGCCCGCCGTGTACTTCTCCACGACGTCGCCGCCGTCACCACGGCTGAAAAGCGCGGACAGCATCCACGCGCCGCGCCACCGTGGCACGTCGACCTGGGTGAGGACGAGCCTGAACAGCCCGGCCATGGCGGCGATGACGAGCACCCGCCGAAGCCGCCGGCCCTGGCGGACCGCCTGCCACAGCGCCAGCGGTATACCGATCAGCAGGAACATCTTCGACGCGCTCAGGACGCCGCCGACGAACACCGGGGTGGCGACGAGGCCGAGCAGCACCGGCCGGTCCCGGCCGGGCCGGGCGAAAAGATAGAGCGCCGCGAACAGCGCGAGAGCACACGCGATACCGGCCTCGGCCGGCTGCGCGAAGATCCCGGTCAGCCGGCCGTTGCTGAAGGCGCGTACGGCAACCGTCGTCTCCAGGGTGGCCGGCCCGTAGCCCCAGAACTTCTGCAGCCATCCGACCGGATTGACGAAAAGGCCGCTGAACGCGATTATCCCGTTGCCGGCGACCAGTGTGACAAAAGCCGCGCACACGGCGTCCAGCAGGTCCAGCCGGGTATATCCGGTCGCCAGCCAGCAGCTCACCAGGAGCAACGCGGCCAGTGGGTACAGATAGTTGTCGACGCCGGACAGCATGCTGCCCGGAAGAAAACGGCCGGGTATGACCGGGCCGTCCGGGCTGATCATTGCCGAAAATGCCAGGAACGCCCACAGGCCCAGGACACACGCGTACCAGCCGTCGAATCTCAGCCGCGACGCGAGGAATGGCAGGCCGGCCAGCAGCGACCCGTACACCACCACCTGCTCGGTGCGCACGCCGTTCATGAGGTACGGCCCGAACGCCGCCACGGCGACGATCACGGGCCAGGCGCGGACCAGCGGGTGCTGGTGACCGGTGCGGGGCGCCGGCCCCGTGTTCGGCGGCGATCCCGTGTTCGGCGGCGATCCCGTGTTCAGCGGCGATCCCGTGTTCAGCATCGGCCGCGGTGGCCTCCGTCCTGTTCGTCGTGCTGTTCCGGGCCTGCCGTCGCGGCGGGCGGCGCCGTCCGCCGCCGGATGGCCGTGGCCCGGCTGGTCCGCGTCAGCGCTGGCCGGCCGTCGTGGCTCATTCCTCAACGGTCACCCGGGTGAGCGGAAGGTGGGGCTCGACGGCCGGGAAGACGCCGAAGAGCAGGCCGGCGGCCACCGCCACGACAAGCGCTGCCATCAGGGCGAGCCTTACGGCGAACCCGCCGGGAAGGTGCCGGAAGATCCATCCGTACACCCGTCACCTCCCAGCCGTGCCAGGCGGCTGCCCGGGGGTCTTCGGTCGGCTGCCGGTGAGCTCACCGAAAATGATCAGGCGGCTGCTGGCCGAGTACTTCGGATTGCAGGTGGTGAACGTCAGCAGGCTTTTCGCGGGCCGTGCGCCGGGCTGTCCGGGTACCGGCAGGATCACATCCGTCCGGGCGGGGTCGACCACTTCCGAGCCCGTCACCCGATAGACGAAATAGCGGTCCCGGACCTCGACGACGACCGGGTCACCGGCCCGTAGCTCGTCCAGCCGGCTGAACGGATGGCCGTAGGTGGTGCGATGCCCGGACACGACGAAGTTGCCGACCTCGCCGGGCCACGCGGTCCCCGGATAGTGCCCGGGGCCGCGCCGTAGCGCGCCGTCCGACACCCCCTCGACGACAACCGGGGCGTAACCGTCGCCGAAACGGGGGATGCGCAGCACGGCCACCCCGGCACCGACGTCCGCCGATGCCGCCCCCGGCCGCGGCAGGCCTGTCGACGGGGCTGCCGCGGCCGGGGCCGCCCACTGCCGGGACAGTTCGGAGCGCAGCCGGTTCTGGGTACGCTCCTGCACCATGTCGGTGACCCACAGTTCGTAGACCACGAACAGCGCCACCACGAACCCAACAGTGATCAGTAACTCACCGGCGCCTCGCGCGACGCGTCCGACCAGTTCTCCCCCGCCGCGGAACGTGGGCTGTCGGCCGGGTGGCCGCCGCCGCGGTGGCTGCCGGCCGGGCGGCTGCCAGCCTGATGCGTCCGGCGGCGCGCCGTCCACGCCGGCCTGCCCAGCGAGCGGACGCGTCGGCTGCGTCCTCACGACGGCAGGTGACACTCTCGACCGTTTCCGTGACCCGTTCCAGGGCTCGGGAACGCTGCGGGCGTCAGGACCAGGCAGCACAGTACCCATGATGGGCACTTTAAGTCATCAAGCGACTACTACCGCACTCCGACCCGCAGAGGCGACTCCTACTGGTTCGCCGACATCAGGACACGATAAAGACGTAAAGTAACAAATCGTACACAATCGGGACGCGACAGTCGGGACGCGTCGGCCTGAGCGCCACTGCTGCCGGCGGCCAGTGACCACCAGCCAGCCCGTGCCGCACACGGCCGCGCGGGCACTCCCCGCCCGCAGGTCGCCTACTCCAGGTAGTCGCGCAGCTTCTGGGAGCGGGACGGGTGACGCAGCTTCGACAGCGTCTTCGACTCGATCTGCCTGATGCGTTCGCGGGTGACCCCGAACTCCCGGCCGACCTCCTCCAGCGTGCGCGGGTGGCCGTCGGTGAGCCCGAAGCGCAACTGGATGACCTTCTTCTCCCGGTCGGAGAGCGTGTGCAGGACCGAGTCGAGCTGCTCCTGCAGCAGGATGAAGCTGGCCGCGTCGACCGGCACGACCGCGTCGCAGTCCTCGATGAAGTCGCCGAGGTGGGAGTCCTCCTCCTCACCGATCGGCGTCTCCAGGGAGACCGGCTCCTGGGACACCTTGAGGATCTCACGCACCTTGTCGGGCGTGAGGTCCATCTCCTTGGCGATCTCCTCCGGGCTCGGCTCACGGCCGAGGTCCTGCAGGAGCTGCCGCTGGATGCGGATCAGCTTGTTGATCGTCTCGACCATGTGCACCGGGATGCGGATGGTGCGTGCCTGGTCGGCGATGGCCCGGGTGATCGCCTGCCGGATCCACCAGGTGGCGTAGGTGGAGAACTTGTAGCCCTTGGTGTAGTCGAACTTCTCCACCGCGCGGATCAGACCGAGGTTGCCCTCCTGGATGAGGTCCAGGAACAGCATGCCGCGGCCCACGTAGCGCTTGGCGATCGACACCACCAGCCGCAGGTTCGCCTCGACGAGCTTGCGCTTGGCGATCTGCCCGTCCCGCTCGATCGCCTCCAGATCACGGCGCATCTGCGGGGCGGTCTTGCGGGTGGCCGCCGCGAGCTTCTCGGAGGCGAACAGGCCGGCCTCGATCCGCTTGGCGAGGTCGACCTCCTCCTCCGCGGTCAGCAGCGGGACCTTGCCGATCTCCTTGAGGTACATGCGCACCGGGTCGGAGGTCGGCGCCTTGAGCGCCAGCTCCTCCTCCTCACGGCGACGCCGGGCGAGCAGGTCGTTCTCCTCGGCGTCCTCCCCACCCGCCTCGAGGATCTCGATGCCCTCGTCGTTGAGGACCTGCAGGACGGCGTCGGTCTGCTCCGGTGGCAGCTCGGCCGCCTGGAGGGCGACCGTGACGTCCTCGGTAGTGAGGAAACCGATCTCCTTGCCTCGGGTGATGAGGTCCTTGACCTCGTCCACCTGGGCTTCGCGCGGTAGGACGGCTGGACTCATGGTCGGAATCTCGTCACTTCCTTCTCGGGATCGACCCAGGTTACGCGGCACCCAGGCCCCGCTCCCGGAGTTGGCGCTTGTGCTGTTCCAAGGCGATCAGCTCACCATATGCGCGTCTGAACGTCTCGGCGTCGGTTACGGGATTGAGCCGCTGCACACGCGACTTCAGATCCGCAATGCGACGGGTCACCTGCAACTCCTGTACGCGTGACATCTGCTCATCGACATACCGGTCGTCCACATCGTGGTCACAGAACACCGCCTCCACGGCAAGCTCGATGACGAACCGCCGGAGCTCGTCCTGCCCGGCCGCCTCCACCACCGTCTTGACCCAGGTCTGGACGTCACCGGCGGCGGGCAGACCGGCGCACACACCGCCCACGGCAGCGATCACCTCACGGACGGCGCGGTGCTCCTGGACCGTGAACAGCTCCGGGGAGAGCGTGTCGAACACCGGGCCGGCAAGTCCCGGATACTGGAGGGCGACCTTGAGTACCTCCCGTTCCACCGCCACGACAGTGTCGTCCGCGACGGCGTCATGCCGACGCGGCAGCTCGGCCCGGCCGCCGGTGCGACCGCCGCGCGCCGCGTGGTCGCCCTGGCCGTGGGCAGGGCCGTCGAGGGACGCCGTACCACCGGCGGCCCCTCGTGGCCGATGCTCAGCGACCCGCCGCACCACGAACTCCTCGTCCAGAAAACCAAGCCAGTTATCCAGATTAACCGCGTAACGGTGTCGTAGCCCCCGATCCTTCAATTTGTTGATCAGAGGGGCCGCCGCGTCGATCGCCGCCAGCCGCCCCTCGGTGGTGTCGAGGTCGAAGCCGGCCAGCTTCCCGCGGATGGCGAACTCCACCAGCGGGAGGCGGGAGGCGACCAGGTCGCGCACGGCCACGTCCCCGCGCTGGACGCGCAGATCGCACGGATCCAGCCCGGACGGCTCGATCGCCACGAAGGTCTGGGTGACGAAACGTTCCTCGAACTCGAACGCCCGGATGGCGGCCTTGCGGCCCGCCTCGTCGCCGTCGAAGGTGAACACGACCTCGCCGCGGTGCTCGCTCTGGTCCATCAGCAGCCGCCGCAGCACCGTCACGTGCTCACTGCCGAACGCGGTGCCGCAGGAGGCGACCGCGGTCGGCACCCCGGCGAGGTGGCAGGCCATCACGTCGGTGTAACCCTCGACGACGACGACCTGGTACCGCCGGGCGATCTCCCGCCGGGCCAGGTCGGCCCCGTAGAGCAGATTGGCCTTCTTGAACAGCGGGGTCTCGGGTGTGTTGAGGTACTTCGGCCCGGGGTCGTCGGCGGCGAGACGGCGGGCGCCGAACCCGACCACGTCCCCGGCGAGGTCGCGGATCGGCCAGACCAGCCGGCGGTGGAAGCGGTCGATGAGGGTGCCGCGGCTGCTCTGCTTGGCCAGGCCGCCGAGGACGAGTTCCGCGGCGGTGAAGTGCCGGCCCATCAGGTGGCGGGTGAGGGCGTCCCAGCCGGCGGGCGCGTAACCGACGCCGAACCGCGCCGCCGCCTCCTGGCCGAAGCCGCGGGCGGCGAGGAAGTCCCGGCCGTCGCCGGCATCGGCGCCGGCCAGCCGCTCGGCGTAGAACTCCGCGGCCGCCCGGTGGGCGTCGAGCAGCCGCTGGCGCTGGCTGGTGACCGCGCGGCTGGTCACTCCCCCGCCCTCGTAGGTGAGGGTGATCCCGGCACGGCGGGCCAGCCGCTCGACCGCCTCCGGGAAGGACAGCCCGTCGATGGCGCGCACGAAAGCGATCACGTCGCCGCCGACGCCGCAGCCGAAGCAGTGGTAAGCGCCGACCTGCGGCCGGACGTTGAACGACGGCGTCTTCTCGTCGTGGAACGGGCACAGGCCCCGTAGCTGGCCGCTGCCGGCCGGGCGGAGCTGCACATAGTCGCCGATGATGTCGGCGAGCGGCGAGCGGTCACGCACGGCAGCGACATCGGCGTCACGGATGCGTCCGGCCACACGTCCCTCCCTGCGTCCCGGGTGGAGCGCTAGCGGGCTGGTGTCACGGAGGCCGTCCGGCGCGCACCTTGTGTCACCACCGGGTGTCGCCACCGGCCGTCAGCCCTCCGGAAGGCAGCCCTCCGGAAGACTGTCCGGGCCCCCGCAGACCCGCATTCTTCCCCGATGTTACTTGTCATCTGGACCGCAGTGCCGATCTTACGGCCGCAGCATGTAACACGCCGTGTCCCGGACGCTCCCAACAGGCCGGCGACGCGCCGGCCACCGTCCGGCGCCACCGTCCGGCGCCACCGGCTCCGTGGCACCGTCACGCGGCCCACCGGCCGGGGGCCGTCCGCGCGAGGGCAGGCTTCCAGGGCGGGGACGCCGTCAGAGGACCGCCGGCCAGCGCCGGCCGGTCAGCTGCGCGTGGCGGCGGCCCGCGCTGGCGTCGGTGAGCCGGGCGATCTGGTCGATGACCACCCGCAGCCTCGCCGCGTCGTCGCGGGCGGCGGCCCAGGCCGGCCGCAGCAGTGGGTCGAGCGCCTCCGGCGCGCGTGTGAGCAGCAGCGCGACAAGCTCCGCGATGACCTCCCGCTGGCGCCGCTGGCGTTCGTGCGCGTCCCGGCGGTCCATGACGAAGGAGGCGGTCACCCCCTTGAGCAGCGCGCACTCGGCGACGGTCGGGGCGGGGACGACCAGATCAGCGTGGTAGCGGCACAGCGGCGGGTCGCCGTACGCCTCCCGGGTGGCGCGGACCGCCGCGACGCACAGGCGCGCGATCAGCTCGCTGGTCATCGTCCGCACCGCGCGCAGCGCGTCCGGTGTGGTGGCCGGCCCGGTCACCCACCACGGCTGCCGGCGCAGCCGGTCCAGCGCCTCGCCCACCGCCGCCGGCGGCGCCACCGGGTAGCGGGCCGCGGTCGAGGCGACCAGCTCGGCCCGCCGTCCCGGATCCTCCAGCCGGCCCAGGTCGATCAGGCCGGCGACCACCCCGTCCTCCAGGTCGTGGGCGCTGTAGGCCACGTCGTCGGCCCAGTCCATGATCTGGGCCTCCATGCAGCGCCGGCCGGCCGGCGCGCCGTCGCGGACCCACTCGAAGACCGGTAGATCGTCGGCGTACACACCGAACTTCGGCGTGTCGGGCCGCCGCGCCCACGGGTACTTCAGGGACGCGTCCAGCGTCGCCCGGGTGAGGTTCAGGCCGGCGTCCCGCCCGCGGACGTCGACGACCTTGACCTCCAGCCGGGTCAGCTCCCGCAGGCTCTGCGCGTTGCCCTCGAAGCCCCCGCACCCCTCGGCGGCCGCGTCCAGCGCGGCCTCGCCGTTGTGGCCGAAGGGGGGGTGGCCGATGTCGTGGGCGAGACAGGCCGCGTCGACCAGGTCCGGGTCGGCGCCCAGTGAGCGGGCCAGGCCACGGCCGACCTGAGCGGTCTCCAGGGAATGGGTCAGGCGGGTGCGCGGGAAGTCGTCGTCGAGCGGGCCGACGACCTGGGTCTTGCCGGCCAGCCGGCGCAAGGCGCTGGAATGCAGGACACGCGCGCGGTCCCGCTCGAACCAGGTCCGATCGTCCGGTGTACTCTTCTGTCGCTCCTCGCCCCAACGCACCACGTCGGACGCGGCGTACCACCTCTTGGCCACAAGCCTGAGCGTATAGGCGCGATTTCCGCACGTCTGAGGCGCGAAGCGGCGATACTTTGTGGTCAGCCCGCCCAACTTCGGCCCGGAGGCCCGCCGTGGACAAGATCGTCAGATACGGTCTCATCGCGTTCGTCATTTTCTTCGTCGTCAGCTTTCCCGCGAGCGCCGCCAGCATCATCGAGCGAGCCATCAACGGACTGGAGTCCGTTGGTAACGGTTTGTCAAATTTCGTCACCGACGCCGTTCTGTGAAACAGGGTGAGCCAACGGCCCGGCCCGGGAGGTTATGATCATGGTGAGAATCCGGATCCCTGACCCCACCGCCAGGGATGACAGGTACCTTGCCACCCGCGAGCGACTGGTCGTGAAGGTCCGGATGCACTGGGCCATCCTGCTGCCCGTCTTTCTCCAGACCCTGGCGTCCGCCATCGGTGCAATCCTGTTGACGATCCTGCTCAATGGCCTGGACGCCAGCAAGTCCGTTGTGTCGCTGCCCTGGTGGTTCCTGCTTTTCATGATCTTCAGGATGCTGTGGAAAGTCGCCGACTGGCACTTCGAGCACCTGATGGTCACGGACAAGCGCTTGTTGAAGGTGTCCGGGATCTTTTTCCGCAAAGTGCAGACCATGCCCCTGGAGAAAGTGACGGACCTCACCTACAACCGGGACCCGATGGGCCGGCTGCTCGGATACGGCGAGTTCATCGTCGAATCCGCCGGGCAGGACCAGGCCCTGTCGAAGATCCAGTTCCTGCCCCGCCCGGACCGGCTCTACCTGACGATGTGCGACATGATGTTCGGAGGTGCCCCGGCGCCCGCTGGTTCGGACGACTGACCCCCTCCCGGCGCCGACGGCTGCCGCGCCATCGGCCGGCCGGTCAGCGCAGCAGGGCCCGGGCCGCCACCGCGATGTGGCCCGCGTCGATGCCCGCCGCGGCGAGCAGTTCGGCCGGGGTGCCCGACCCGGGCAGCTCGCGCACGGCGAGATGGGCGAGGCGTACCGGTACCCCCGCCGCGGCCGTCGCCTCCAGGACGGCGCTGCCCAGGCCGCCCTCGGGGTGGTGGTCCTCGGCCACGACGAGACGGCCGCCGGTCACCCGTGCCGCCCGCGTCAGAGTGGCGATGTCCACCGGTTTGACCGAGTAGAGGTCGATCACCCGGGCCGGGACGCCCTCCGCCGCGAGCGTGTCCGCCGCCGCCAGGCAGTGGTGCAGGGTGACCCCGGCGCCGACCAGGGTGACCACGTCGGCGTCCGACCGGCGCACCACCTTGGAGCCGCCCACGGTGAAGGACTCCCCCGGCCCGTAGATCACCGGATAGGCGCCCCGGGTCGTGCGCAGGTAGCTGACCCCGTCCAGCTCGGCCATGAGCTCGACGAGCCGGGCCGCGCTGGTCGCGTCGCTGGGGTAGAGGACGCGCGAGCCGTGCACCGCCCGCATCATCGCCAGGTCCTCCAGCCCCATCTGGGACGGGCCATCCGGGCCGATCTCGACGCCGGCGTGCGATCCGGACAGACGGATGTTCGCCGCCGAGATCGCGGCCATCCGGATGAAGTCGTAGGCGCGCGAGAGGAACGCGGCGAAGGTGGACGCGAACGGGACGTACCCGCGTGCCGACAACCCGACCGCGGCGGCTACGAGCTGCTGCTCCGCGATGAAGATCTCGAAGAAACGGTCCGGGTGGGCCGACGCGAAGTCCTCGGAGTAGGTGGAGTTGCCGACCTCGGCGTCCAGGGCCACCACGTCCGGGCGGGCGCCGAGGGCGGCGAGCGCCTGCCCGTACGCCCTGCGGGTGGCGACCCGGGCGCCGAGAGGGTAGGTAGGCAGGCGCACCTCGGCCGGCGGTGCGGGCGGCGGCCGGCGGCCGGCGGCGGGCGGCAGTGGGCCGCGGACACGCAGGTGGCGCTCGCCCCCGAGCTCGGCGACCGCGCGTTCGGCCAGGTCGGCCGGCAACGGCCTGCCGTGCCAGCCCTCGGCGTCGGCCGTCCCGGAGAAGCCCTCGCCCTTGCGGGTGCGGGCGAGCACGACCACCGGCCGGTCGGAGCCGGACGCCTCGGTGAGGACCTCGTCGACCGCGGCGACGTCATGCCCGTCGACCGCGAGCGCCCGGCAGCCGAACGCCTCGACCCGGCGGGCGTAGGTGTCGAGGTCCCAGCCGAGCTCGGTCGGGCCGCGCTGGCCGAGCCGGTTGACGTCCACGATCGCCGTCAGGTTCGACAGCTGGTAGTAGGACGCCTTGTCCAGCGCCTCCCAGATGGAGCCCTCGGTCATCTCGCTGTCCCCGCACAGCACCCACACCCGGTAGGGCAGCCGGTCGAGGAAACGGCCGGCGAGCGCCACCCCGACCGCGTCGGGCAGCCCCTGCCCGAGCGAGCCGGTGGCCACGTCGACCCATGGCAGCACCGGCGTCGGATGCCCCTGCAGGCGCTGGCCGTAACGGCGGTAGCCGGTCATCAGCTCGTGGTCGGACACCACGCCGACGGCCTTGAACACCGCGTACAGCAGTGGGGAGGCGTGCCCCTTGGAGAAGACCAGATGGTCGTTGGCCGGGTCGTCCGGCCTGTCCCAGTCGTAGCGCAGGTGCCGTCCGACCAGCACCGCCAGCACGTCCGCGGCCGACATGGACGACGTCGGATGGCCTGACCCGGCGGACGTCGTCGCCCGGATCGAGTCCACCCGCAGCTGCCGCGCCAGCTCGCGGATCTGGTCGAGGTCGGCCGGGTCGATCGCGATCTCGGACACGGGAGTTGCCACACCAGCCTCCTGTACGCCTGCGTATCCGTGTCTGGCAGTGCTGGAAAGCAGCCGGTGGCGTCATGGATGGCGATCCAGCGGACGTGCGCGGGCACCGCCCACGCGAGCGGCCATGTGGGGGCTCTACCCCGGGTTCCGCCGTCCCGAACGGCGCCGGCCTGTGGAATCAGCCGGCCTGTGAATCAGAGTGCGGCGGGGGCGGCGCCGACCGGGGTCGCCCGGTGGAAGAGCTGGTAGAAGCGGTACGCGGCGCCTTCCCGGACGATGTAACGCAGCGTGGTGACGACGCCCCGGGTGGCCGGGCCGGTGGTGACCGGCGAGGTGACCGCGTCGATGTCGAGGTCACGGGCGATGGTCCGGGAGCGCAGCGAGTGCCACGGGTCGGTCACGATCACCGCGGACCGCCAGCGGTTCACCGCCATGCTCCTTGCCACCGCCCGCAACGACCCCAGGGTGTCCCTGCCCTCACCCACCACGACCACGGCGGTGGCCGGGACGCCGCGGGCGGCCAGGTAGTTCGCCGCGGCCCGCGCCTCGGTGTAGACGTCACCGGCCTGGGAGCCGCCGACCGTCACGATCCGGGGCGCGACACCGGCACGGTAGAGGGCCAGCGCGTGGTCGAGACGGGCCGCGAACACCGCGGACGGGCGGCCGTTGAACTGGGAGGCGCCGGGCACGATCAGGACGTCCGACCGGCGCTGGTCGTCCGAACGCCCCACCACCCATATCTGGATCATCGTGAGAACGCTGATCATCACGCCGGCCAGGACGAGGATCGCGACCACCCTCAGCAGCCATACCCACCAGCGTGCGTGCAGCCACCGCGCTGTCCACGGCCGCGGGATGGTAGCCACAGGCAGTCACGGTATGCCCAAATCAACGCGGGGCGGCAGGTGTTCCACCGCACAGCGGGCACACCGGCCGGCCAGCCGGGCAGCCGGTACATCCGGTATGCCCGTCAGGCGTCCGTCGGGCCCGGTCAGGCCGTGCCCGACGGGGATCACAGGCCGTGCCCGACGGGGATCAGGCCGTGTCCGACGGGTGGCCGGCCGCGAGGATGGCGGCCCGGCCGGCCTCCAGCCGGGCGACCGGCAGGCGGAACGGCGAGCACGACACGTAGTCGAGCCCGATCCGGTGGAAGAAGTGCACGGAGTCCGGGTCGCCACCGTGCTCCCCGCAGACACCGAGCTTGAGCCCCGGCCGGGCCGCCCGCCCCTCCTCGGCCGCGAGCCGCACCAGCCGGCCGACCCCGTCCCGGTCCAGCGACTCGAACGGGGACACGCCGAAGACGCCCAGCTCGAGGTAACGGGAGAAGAACGACGACTCCACGTCGTCACGGGAGAAGCCCCAGCTCATCTGGGTCAGGTCGTTCGTCCCGAAGGAGAAGAACTCCGCCGCGCCGGCGATCTGGCCGGCGGTCAGCGCCGCCCTCGGCACCTCGATCATCGTGCCGATCAGCGCGGGCACGTCGACCCCGCTCTCGGCGGCGACCTCTGCCAGCACCTGCTCGGCCCGCTCACGGACGATCTCCAGCTCCTGGACCGCGCCCACCAGCGGAACCATGATCTCCGGACGCGGGTCCCCGCCCCGCCGGCGGCGGATGACCGCGGCCTCGGCGACCGCCCGCACCTGCAGGGCGACCAGCCCCGGGATGAGCAGCCCGAGCCGCACCCCGCGCAGCCCGAGCATCGGGTTCTCCTCGTGCAGCCGGCGGACCGCCGCCAGCAGCGCGGCCTCGCCGTCCACGGCGGGCCGGCCGGTCGCGGCGGCGACGCCCACCTGCACCGACAGCTCGGTGAGGTCGGGCAGGAACTCGTGCAGCGGCGGGTCGAGCAGCCGGATCGTCACGGGCCGGCCGTCCATCGCCGTGAAGATCTCGACGAAGTCGTCGCGCTGCAACGGCAGCAGCGCGGCCAGCGCGGCATCGGCCTCCTCGTCACCGTCGGCGAGGATGAGCCGTTCGACCAGCTTCCGGCGCTCGCCGAGGAACATGTGCTCGGTCCGGCACAGCCCGATACCGACGGCCCCGAAGCGGCGGGCGCGCTCGGCGTCCTGCGCGGTGTCGGCGTTGGCGCGCACCGCGAGCCGGGCGGCGGCGTCCGCGTGGGTCATGATCCGGTGGACGGCGTCGACCAGCGGGTCGGAGCCGTCCGCGGGCAGCCTGCCCTCGAAGTACTCGACGACCGGGGAGGGCACCACCGGCATCTCGCCGAGGTAGACCACGCCGGACGAGCCGTCGATCGAGAGCACGTCCCCCTCGTGGACGACGATGCCACCGGGTGCGGCCGCCCGCCGCCGGTGGGTGTCGACGTCGATCTCCTCGGCGCCGCACACGCAGGTCCGGCCCATGCCGCGGGCGACCACCGCGGCATGGGAGGTCTTCCCGCCCCGGGAGGTCAGAATGCCCTGTGCGGCGATCATGCCGTCGAGGTCGTCGGGGTTGGTCTCCCGGCGGACCAGGATGACCGGGACGCCGGCGGCGGCGAGCTGAACGGCCCGCCGCGAGTCGAAGACGGCCTGTCCGACGGCGGCGCCGGGGGACGCGTTCATTCCCCGGGCGATCCGCCGGGCCTGCCCGTCCGCGGCGAACCGGGGGAACATCAGCTGGGCGAGCTGGGCGCCGGTGACCCGGGCCAGCGCCTCGTCCATGGTGATCAGGCCCTCGTCGACGAGCTGGACGGCGATCCGGAAGGCCGCGGCCGCGGTGCGTTTCCCGACCCGCGTCTGCAGCATCCACAGTTTGTTGCGCTCGATGGTGAACTCGATGTCGCACAGGTCGCGGTAGTGCCGTTCAAGGGCTGCCATGACGGACAGCAACTGGTCGTAGGCGGGCCGGTCGACGTCCGCCAGCGCGGTGAGCGGCAGGGTGTTGCGGATACCCGCGACGACGTCCTCCCCCTGGGCGTTCTGCAGATAGTCGCCGTAAACGCCCTGGTCGCCGTTGCCCGGATCGCGGGTGAACGCCACGCCGGTGCCCGAGTCCATACCCAGGTTGCCGAACACCATCGCGACCACGTTGACCGCGGTGCCGAGATCCGCGGGAATGCGTTCCTGGCGGCGGTAGAGGCGGGCGCGTTCACCGTTCCAGGAGTCGAACACCGCCCGGATCGCCAGGTCCAGCTGTTCCCGGGGGTCCTGCGGGAAGTCCCGGCCGGCCCGGTCGCGGACGATCGTCCTGAACGTCTCCGTCAGCCCCCGCAGATCGGCCTCGTCGAGCTCCAGGTCGCTGGCCGCCCCGCGGGCCTTCTTCACCGCCTCCAGGGCGTCGTCGAACAGCTCGTCGGGCACCCCGAGCACGGTCCTGCCGAACATCGCCAGCAGGCGCCGGTAGGAGTCCCAGGCGAAGCGCGGCGAGCCGGACTGCCTGGCCAGGCCGGGCACGGACGCGTCCGACAGGCCGACGTCCAGGACGGTGTCCATCATCCCCGGCATGGAGAACTTCGCGCCCGAACGCACCGAGACGAGCAACGGGTCGTCCGGGTCGCCCAGCCGCCGGCCCATGGCCCGCTCGAGGGCGCGCAGATGCTCGTCGACCTCGTCGCGCAGCGCCGCCGGCACCCGGCCGTGCGCGAGATACTCGCGACAGGCGACGGTGGTGATCGTGAAACCGGGCGGGACGGGAAGCCCCATGTTCGTCATCTCGGCGAGATTGGCGCCCTTACCGCCGAGCAGGCCCTTGAGATCCTTGTTCCCCTGGTGGAAGTCGTACACATAGGTGGTCATGGCCGCCCCCTCGTGTCCCGCCTCCCGCGAACCACCGCCGAATCGACCATGTCACGTCACCCCGGCTCGCGCAGGTCACCCGGACGGATCCGCGGCTCCCCTCCCGAGAAGTCGTCCCGAGAAGTCGTCCGGTAGCCCGCCGGACCGGCCCCTGACAGCCAGCAGCCTACCGTCACGGGCCGTCCGGAAAAACGTTCCGGGAACTATCCGGGAACCAGGCGCCCGGTTCGCCGCGCCCAGCCGGTTCCGGGCGGTGCCGGGAGATATCCGGAACGTTCACCGGCCACACCCACCAGGATTCCCACCGCCCGGCCGGAAAATCACCTGATCAGCATTTTTTCGCATCTGACGCATGTCAACGGGGTAAACAGGGTAAATTATCACCATGTCCGACAGGTGAACAAAATTCGTACATATATCGAACCCCGCCTGCCCAGGACCCGCCGGTCACGGCGGACAGACCATGATGCGTACCGACGGGCTCGGACCACCAGTGCCGAGGGACCAGCGGACCAACAGCGTCGACCAACAGCGTCGAAGGAGGGGGCGGACGCCGTGCGAGGCCACCGGGTTCTCGGGCTCGCGCTTGCCGGACTGCTCACCATCGGCGTCCTCGCCGTGATCGTCATCCCGCGGATCCGGCCCGCTCCGCACAAGAACGAGACCACCGTCCGGGCGCTGGTCTCGTCGGAGAAACAGCCCTTCTTCTCCGATCCGGACGTGGTCGCCGCCCTCGGCCGTGCCGGCTACCGGCTTGAGATCACCTCCGCCGGCTCGCGCGAGATCGCCACCACCCACGACCTGTCCGGCTTCGACCTGGCCTTCCCGGCCGACGCCCCACAGGCCGACCGCATCAGGCGCGACCGCGGGATCAGCGCCTCCTACGTGCCCTTCTTCACGCCCATGGCGATAGCCACCTTCGCCCCGGTCGCGGAACTGCTGACCGCGGCGGGTGTCAGCAGCCGAGAAGGTGACCACTACCTGTTCGACATGCGCAGATACCTCGACCTGGTGGCGGCGGGCACCCGGTGGTCCCAGCTGCCCGGGAACAACGCCTACCGGACCGACAAGTCCCTCCTCATCAGCTCGACCGACGTGCGGACGTCGAACTCGGCCGCCCTCTACCTGGCGATCGCCTCCTATGTGAGCAATGGCGGAAACGTGGTCACCGATCCCGGAACGGCCGAACGGATCACGGACCGGCTCGCGCCCCTCTTCCTCAGACAGGGCTATCTGGACGCGTCGTCCCAGGAGCCGTTCAACGACTTCCTGACCATCGGTATCGGGAAAACGCCGATGGTCATGGTCTACGAGGCCCAGTTCCGGGCCCACGCGCTCGCCCGGGACGGTTCGCTGACCAACGACATGCTGCTGATGTATCCGAGTCCGACCATCTACGCCAAACACACCGTTGTGCCGCTGACCTCCGCCGGAGACACCGTCGGGCGCCTGCTCACGACCGACCCGGAACTGCAGCGGCTCGCCGTGCGGCACGGATTCCGCACCGCGGACGCCGGTTACGGCCGGCAGTACGCCGCCGAACGCGGGAGCGGCCCCGTACCGCAGCTGGTCAACGTCATCGAACCACCGAGCGCGGAGATATCCGAACGGATGATCAGTCGGATCGAGGCGCAGTACACGAAGGGCCCGGGTTGATGAGCCTGTCACCGTCGACACCGTCGACACCGACGACACCGACGACACCGACGACACCGACGCCACCGGCACCACCGGCACCCGCACCGCGGGCGGCCGCGGACGACACCGGCGCGCAGCTGGTCCTGGTGCCGCCCGCGGCCGTCGCGCCGGTCACCCCCGAGCAGGCCGGGCCCGCCGTCCCGATCAGCCCTCAGGCGGCCGCGCGCCTGGCCGACCAGGCGGTGGCCTTCGCCGACGCCCTGGTCGGCATCGACCCGGCCTCCCCCGCCTTCACCACCAAGGTCGCCGCGGTGCACCGGATGGGCGAGAAGGAGATCCGCGCGTCCGCCTCGGTCTCCAACCGGCTGCTGGACAGGCCGGCACGGGCGATGAGCACCGGCGCGCTCGACGCGACCTCGTCGGTGTCGGCCTCCCTGGTGGAGCTGCGCAGGGTGGTCGGCGACCTCGATCCGTCCAGGGCGAACCTGCTGGGCCCGAAAAAACTGCTCGGCGTGATCCCGTTCGGGAACCGGCTGCGGGACTACTTCGCCTCCTACCGGTCGTCACAGGCCCATCTGGACGCGATCCTGCAGGCGCTGCGGAACGGGCAGGAGGAGCTGCGGCGGGACAACGCCGCGATCGAGCAGGAAAAACACAATCTGTGGACCACCATGGGCCAGCTGCGCGAGTACATCCAGCTGGCCGCGAACCTCGACGCCGAACTTGTCACCCGGATCGACCGGATCAGCGCCAGCGACCCGGAACGGGCTCGGACGCTGCGCGAGGACGTCCTGTTCTACGTGCGGCAGAAACACCAGGACCTGCTCACCCAGCTCGCGGTCAGCGCGCAGGGCTACCTCGCGCTGGAGATGGTCCGGCGCAACAACCTCGAACTGATCAAGGGTGTGGACCGGGCGAGCACGACGACCGTCGCGGCGCTGCGCACCGCGGTGATCGTCGCGCAGGCGCTGGCCAACCAGAAGCTGGTGCTCGACCAGATCTCCGCGTTGAACGAGACGACCGAGCGCATCATCGTCGGCACCTCGGAGCTGCTGCGGCAGCAGACCGGCCGGATCCACGAGCAGGCGGCGTCCTCGGCCGTGTCGGTGCAGGCCCTCCAGCAGGCGTTCGCCAACATCTACGCCACGATCGACACGATCGACGGATACCGCAGCGCCGCGCTGGAGAACATGCGGACCACGGTGGAGACCCTGTCCGAGGAGATGGGGAAGGCAGCCGCCTACCTGGACCGGGCCGCCGCGGCCGCTCCCGCCGAGGCCGCTTCGGCCACGGCCGGGGAGCTGGAGATCTCCGGCGGCGGGCGGTGACCCGCCGCCCCCGTTCCCCGCACGCGAGGGCGTCGTCGCGACTCGGAGCACCCTCTGGTCCGGCCACTCGAACCGTCACCTTCAGCCATGGTCCCACGCGCGGCAGACGCGGGCGCTCGCTGCGCACGGCCGTGTTCGGGCTTCTCGCCGCGTGCGCGACCGTGTTCGCCGTGGCCTCCTGCGGCTCCGGCTCCGACCCGCCGCCGGAGCCCGGCCCGGGCAGACCGGGTGTGCTGCGGATACTCGCCGGCTCGGAGGTCGCCGACGTCGAACCGCTGCTGGACGACCTGCGCGCGGCCACCGGGGTCACGGTGCGGCTGACCTACACCGGCACGCTCGACGGCGCCGAGAAGATCATCGGACATTCCTCGGGAGCGGACGCCGCCTGGTTCTCCTCCGACCGCTACCTGCGCCTGCTGCCCGGTGGCGCGACAGCGGCCGTCGCCCGTACCCCGGTCATGGAATCACCGGTGGTCCTCGGCGTCCGGAGCTCGCTCGCCACGAAGTTCGGCTGGACGGGCAACCCGAACGTCACCTGGTCGGACATTGCCGCGAAGGTCGCCTCGGGTGAGCTGACGTACGCCATGACGAACCCGGCGGCGTCCAACTCCGGGTTCAGCGCGCTGGTGGGTGTCGCGGCCGCGCTCGCCGGAACGTCGGACGCGCTGCGGGCCTCCGACATCCGCGGTGACGCGCTGACATCGTTCTTCTCGGGGCAGACGCTCACCGCGGGCAGCTCGGGCTGGCTCGCCGACGCCTTCGCCGCCCGCCCGCAGGACGCCGGCGGTATGATCAACTACGAGTCGGTGCTGCTGTCCCTGCAGCGCTCCGGCCGGCTGCACGAGCCGCTGACCATCGTCTATCCCAGGGACGGCATCATCACCGCCGACTACCCCATGCTCCTGCTCGACCCGGCCCGGCGGGACGAGTACACCCGGGTGGTGAACTGGCTGCGCAGCCCCGCGGCCCAACGGCGGCTACAGACCGACACCAACCGCCGCCCGGCCGTCCCGGGCGTGCCGCTCGACCCGAGGTTTCCCGCGGCCCGCCTGATCGAACTGCCCTTCCCCGCCACCCAGGCGGTCGCCGACGAGCTGCTGGGCTCCTACTTCGACCGTTTCCGCCGGCCGTCACACGCGATCTTCGTACTGGACGGGTCCGGTTCCATGGCCGGCCAGCGCCTGGCCGGCCTGAAGTCCGCGCTGGCGGGGCTCACCGGCGGCGACACCTCGCTCTCCGGCCGGTTCACCCGGTTCCGCGGCCGGGAGAAGATCACTCTGCTGCTCTTCAACAGCTCGGTCGGCAGGCCCCGCGAGTTCGTCGTGACCGACGCGCAGGCGTCCTCACCGGACCTGGCCGCGGTCCGCTCGTACATCGACGGCCTACAGGTGCAAGGAGGAACAGCCATCTACTCCGCGCTCACGGACGCCTACCATCTTGCTTCCAGCTCGATCGTCCGGGATCCCGGATATCTGACGTCGATCGTCCTGATGACGGATGGCGAGAACAACACCGGGCTGTCAGCCGCGCAGTTCCGCGCCGACTACCAGGAGCTCCCCCAGCAGGCCCGGGACGTCCGCACATTCTGCGTCATCTTCGGCGAGGCACGCCCGGACGACCTGCGTTCGATCGCCACCGACACCGGTGGCGCGACGTTCGACGCGCGGGCGTCCTCGCTGGCGGAGGCGTTCAAGGACATCCGTGGCTATCAGTGACCACCGTGGCTCCGGCGCACGCGACCGGGGCATGCGCGACATCACGGGGAGCCAGGCCGCCGGCCGGGAACGGCGGTGACGGTGGTCCGGCTGCCGCGGCCTGACCCACCGCCACCGCCACCGCCGTCGACCAGCGGGCCCCGCGGGAAGGTGCTGGCCTGGCTCGGATCACCGAAGAACATCGCCGGCTGCACCGGCGCGATCGGCGGACTGGGGCTGACCGTCACCGGCGTGGCCGGCTCGCCGGAGTGGCCGTTCGTCGTCACCGCTCTGTATGCGATAGGCGCCCTGGTGGCCCCGGCCGCCCGCCCGGCGGCGCCGGCCGGGGCCCGACCGCGCGTCGCCGAGCTCCGCACGGTCGTCGACGCGCAGTTGCGGATCCTGGCCGCCCATGCGCCGGCCGAGATCACCACGGCCGCGGCGCGGGTTGCCGACGCGCTGCGGGAGGTGCTCGACCGCCCCCACCTGCTGCGTGCCGGCTCCCCCGAGACGTTCGTGATCGTGCGGACCATCGACGACTACCTGCCGACCGCGCTGGAGGTGTATCTCGGCCTGCCGCCCCGGTACGCCGAGACACACCGGCTGGACGACGGGCGTACCCCGCGCCAGGTCGTCGTCGACCAGCTGGGCCTGCTGGAGAAGGGCGTACGGGACGTCACCGAGGCGGCGGCGGCCGGGGACACCGCCAGGCTGCTGTCCCACGGCCGCTTCCTCGCGGACCGGTTCGGCTCGACAGACCTCGACCTGCCAGGCCCGACCGGCCCGACGGGCCCGACGGTGTGATCATCCCGTCGGCACGGCCGCGTCCGGCCTGGCTTCCTGGACAGTTCCCAGGTGGGGAGCCCGGCCGGAGGCGTCAGCAGGGGCCGAGCTTGGCGTTGAGGTAGGAGACCACCTGGTCCATGGCGACGCGTTCCTGCGCCATGGTGTCGCGCTCACGGATGGTGACCGCCTGGTCCTGCAACGAGTCGAAGTCGACCGTGAGGCAGAACGGTGTGCCGATCTCGTCCTGCCGGCGGTAGCGGCGCCCGATCGCGCCGGCATCGTCGAAGTCGACGTTCCAGTGCCGGCGCAGCGCCGCGGCCAGGTCGCGGGCGACCGGCGACAGGTCGGCGTTGCGCGACAGCGGCAGCACCGCGGCCTTCACCGGCGCGAGCCGCCGGTCCAGCCGGAGCACCACCCGGCGGTCCACCCCGCCCTTGGTGTTGGGCGCGGTGTCCTCCGCGTAGGCGTCCAGCAGGAACACCAGGGTGGCGCGGTCCACCCCGGCCGCGGGTTCGATGACATAGGGGGTGTAGCGGGTGCCGGTGGCCTGCTCGAAATAGGTCAGGTCCGCGCCGGACGCCTTCGCGTGCACGGACAGGTCGTAGTCCGTCCGGTTAGCGACGCCTTCCAGCTCGCCCCATTCCAGGCCGGCGAAGTCGAAGCGGTACTCGATGTCGACGGTCCGTTTCGAGTAGTGGGAGAGCTTCTCCTTCGGATGCTCGAAATGACGCAGGTTCTCCGCCCGGACGCCGAGGTCGCGGTACCACTTCGTCCGCTCGTCGATCCAGTACTGGTGCCAGGTCTCGTCCTCGCCCGGCGGGACGAAGAACTCCATCTCCATCTGCTCGAACTCACGGGTCCGGAAGATGAAGTTGCCCGGGGTGATCTCGTTGCGGAACGACTTGCCGATCTGGCCGATCCCGAACGGCGGCTTGCGCCGGGCCGTCGCCTGGACGTTCGCGTAGTTGATGAAAATGCCCTGGGCCGTCTCCGGGCGCAGGTAGGCCAGGCCGGAGGCGTCCTCGACCGGGCCCAGGTAGGTCTTGAGCAGGCCGTTGAACATCCGCGGCTCGGTGAACGTGCCACGGGAGCCGCAGTTCGGGCAGGCGACCTCGCCGAGGGACGTCGGCGGCCGGCCGCGCCTGGCCTCGAACGCCTCCTCCAGATGGTCGGCGCGGAACCGCTTGTGGCAGGACAGGCACTCGGTCAGCGGGTCGACGAAGACCTGCACGTGGCCGCTGGTCTCCCAGACCTCGCGGGCGAGGATCACGCACGAGTCGAGGCCGACGACGTCCTCCCGGCCCTGGACCATGGCCTTCCACCAGGCGCGCTTGACGTTGTTCTTCAGCTCGACCCCGAGCGGACCGTAGTCCCACGAGGCCCGCAGGCCACCGTAGATCTCGCTCGAGGGGAAGACCAACCCCCGGCGCTTGCACAGACTGACGATGGTGTCCATGCGGTCGGATGCACTGGCCACGCGGGCGCTCCCTTCCTCTCTGCCCGGTGTCAACGGTGACATGGGCGGTGGGGTCCTCGACCCGGTCTCCGGCCCGCGCAGAGGATCAGGTGCCGTCGAGGGAGTCGAGCACCCAGCGTACGGGCCAAACGGCGATCATGACCGCGCAGGTGTGGTCTTGCCCGCGGCCGGCCGGTCATCCCGGCGGCCTGTCACCGGGCCCGGCGGTGGCGGCGTCCGACGCCAGGTCGGAGCCACCACGGCGGACGGGGCCGCCGGCGGCCTCATGCGCCAGCAGCACCTCGAACGCGCCCGGCTCGTCGACGGCGTAGGCCATCAGCGGCGTCAGCTCCATCCGGACGTCGAAGGCCCCCAGCGCCCGGCGCCAGGCCCCCACCCCGTCCCATTCGGATGTGATGACCCAGAGCTCCGGGTCGTCCACGGCGCGTCCCAGCCGGGCCGAGCGGTAGCCTCGCGCACCGGCGAGAACGGCCAGCGTCCGCTCCGCGCGCTCACGGAAGGCAGCGGCATCTTCCGCTGGGACCCGTAGCCGGGTGACGACAATCACCGCACGGTTCTATCAGCCCGCCCGCCCCGGCCGGGCTACCGCCGGGGCACACCCGGATCAGGCCCCGGGATCAGGCTCCCCGGATCAGGCCCCGGGATCAGACCCCGGAGGGATGGGCGACGACACCGCCATAGCGGCGGTCCCGCTTGGCGAAGTCCAGGCAGGCCGCCCACAGGTCCCGCCGGTCGAAGTCCGGCCACAGCCGTTCGACGAACACGAACTCCGCGTAGGCCGCCTGCCAGAGCAGGAAGTTGCTCAGCCGCTGCTCCCCGGAGGTGCGGATCAGCAGGTCGACGTCGGGCATCTCCGGCTCGTCGAGATAGCGGGCGAGGGTGTCCTCGTCGATGCGGTCCGGCCGCAGCCGGCCGTCGCGGACGTCCCGGGCGATGGCGGCGGCGGCGTCGGCGAGCTCGGCCCGCCCGCCGTAGTTGACGCACATCACCAGGGTGAGACGGTCGTTCCCGCGGGTGCGTTCCTCGGCCGTCTCCAGCCGCCGGATGACGTTGCTCCACAGCCGGGGACGCCGCCCGGCCCACCGGACCCGGACCCCGAGCGTGTCCATGTCGTCGATACGCCGGCCGAACACCCCGTCGGTGAAACGCATCAGGAACGCGACCTCGTCCGGCGACCGTTTCCAGTTCTCGGTGGAGAAGGCGTACACCGACAGCCAGCGGACGCCGAGTTCGATGGCCCCCTCCACACAGTCGAAGAGGGCGTCCTCACCGGCTTCGTGGCCCTTCGTCCGGGGCAGGCCACGCATTTTCGCCCACCGGCCGTTGCCGTCCATGACGATGGCGACGTGTCGTGGGATCAACGCGGAAGGAATCTCCGGCGGGCATGCGCCGGAAGGATGTGGGTGAGGCGCCCGGAACTGCCCAGCCCCCCCGTTACGCAGATTCACCGGCTCGGCCCCCCTCCTGCTTGTTGACGGCCTTGTGACGGCCTTGTGGCGGCCTTACGGCCTTGTGG